>NZ_JBQLIX010000010.1:0-140429 GCF_052156495.1 Pseudomonas sp. NCHU5216
CGCTGTGAGGCGTTGAGCTAACCAATACTAATTGCCCGTGAGGCTTGACCATATAACACCCAAACAATCTGCCCTCGAAGCAGAGGGTGTCGATGGTGAAGTCGACAGAAAGCCGAAAATTTGCGAGAGCTACAAGCCTCTATCACGTATCCAAGGGATAGCGTCCACGACGAGATCCCAACCGAATTGCTTGACGACCATAGAGCGTTGGAACCACCTGATCCCATCCCGAACTCAGTAGTGAAACGACGCATCGCCGATGGTAGTGTGGTGCTTCACCATGTGAGAGTAGGTCATCGTCAAGCTCCTATACGAAACCCCAGATCGCTAACGCGGTCTGGGGTTTCTTCTTTGCGGCGCGGAAAAGCCTGGCGTAGGGTGCGCTGTGCGCACCGGAACCGAAACTCCGAGCTCAAGGCCATGGTGCGCGCAGCGCACCCTACGCAGGTTCGAGGTGGCTCGATACATACGGAGGTTCGAGCAGCCTGTAGATGCGCTGTGCGCGCCGACACTCCGGCTTCATGGCCACGGTGCGCGCAGCACACCCTACGGGCCAACATGTCAGCCTTTGCCGTTGCTCGGGTAGAATGCGCCGATCCCTGCAGGTGACATGCATGCCCGACTCGACACCCGAATCCTCGCTCTCTACCTTGCCAATCGAGCAGTTGATAGCCTGCCACGAGTGCGATCTGTTGTTGCGCAGGCCCGTGCTGCATGATGGCGAGAGCGCGCAATGTCCGCGTTGTGGCTACGAGCTGTCCAGCCACCGGCTGCATGTGGTGCGGCGTAGCCTGGCATTGGTGCTTACTGCTCTGCTGCTGTATATCCCGGCGAACTTCCTGCCGATCATGCAGCTCAATCTGTTGGGGCAGACCTCTCAGGATACGGTCTGGAGTGGTGTGATCGGCCTGTATGAAAGCGGCATGCAAGGCATCGCCATGGTGGTCTTCCTGTGCAGCATGGCCGTGCCGTTGCTCAAGCTGCTTTGTCAGTTGCTGGTGCTGCTCAGCATCCGTCTGGATCTGGGGCGTAGCTATGGCCTACTGCTCTATCGCATCTATCACCATCTGCGCGAGTGGGGAATGCTCGAGGTCTATCTGATGGGCATTCTGGTGGCCATGGTGAAGCTCAAGGATCTGGCCGATCTGAGTCTCGGACTGGGGCTGTTCTGCTTCATCGCGTTGTTGCTGGTGCAGGTATGGCTGGAGGTGACGATGTCTCCGCAGCAAATCTGGGAAGCCCTGTCGGGGGAGGATATCCATGCGGGCGATTGATGCCGGTTTGCTGGTCTGTCATGAATGCCATCAGCTCAACCCCATCGAGCCAGATGCTCAGCATCAGTACTGCAGTCGTTGCGGTGGTCTTGTGCATGCACGCAGACCCAACAGCCTGGTGCGCACCTGGGCGCTTCTGCTGACCTCGGCGATTCTCTACATTCCGGCCAACCTGTTGCCGATCATGACGGTGAACAGCCTTGGCAAGGGGGATCCGTCCACCATCATGGGCGGTGTCGTCGAACTGCTGCATCACGGCATGTTGCCCATCGCAGCGGTGGTGTTCATCGCCAGTATCCTGGTGCCGACCTTCAAGCTGGTGGGTATCGCGCTGTTGCTGTACTCGGTACAGCGCCACCAGCCAATGTCGGCGCGTCAGCGCATCATCATGTATCGCTTCATCGAATGGATCGGGCGCTGGTCGATGCTGGATATCTTCGTCATCGCGATTCTGGTGGCCGTAGTGAATTTTGGCAGCTTGGCCAGCATCGAAGCTGGAGCCGGTGCTGCTGCGTTCGCCAGTGTGGTGATCCTGACCATGCTCGCAGCCCTGACGTTCGACCCCCGCCTCATCTGGGACAATACGGAAACCGAATATGACTGACCTTCCTCTGGCCAAGACGCGTCCTGCCTCGAACTGGTCTGCCATCTGGGTGCTGCCGCTGATCGCCTTGCTCATCGGTGGCTGGCTGGCCTGGCGCGCCTACAGCGAGGCGGGGATTGAGGTGGAGCTGGTCTTCGCCAGCGGCGAGGGCATCCAGGCCGGCAAGACCGAGCTGGTGTACAAGGGCATGGCCGTGGGCAAGGTCACGGATATCAACCTCGACACCAGTGGCAAGAACCGCGGCGTGGTCGCGAAGCTGGAGGTGAACAAGGAGGTCGAGCAGTTCCTGCGCAGCGAGACGCGCTTCTGGCTGGTCAAGCCCAATGTGAGCCTGGCGGGCATCAGCGGCCTGGAAACCTTGGTATCGGGCAACTACATCACCTTCAGCCCAGGGGAAGGTGAGCCTTCGCGCAGCTTCACCGCTCTGGAGCAGGAGCCACCGATGGGCGACGACGTTCCGGGCCTGCACCTGACCCTGAAGGCCGACCGCCTCGGTTCGCTCAACCGTGACAGCCCGGTGTTCTACAAGCAGATTCAGGTCGGGCGAGTGAAGAGCTACAAGCTCGGCGAGGATCAGAGCACCGTCGAGGTGAAGGTGTTCATCGCGCCGGAATATGCTCATCTGGTGCGCAAACATACGCGCTTCTGGAATGCCAGTGGCATCAGTGTCGATGCCGACCTGTCGGGCTTCAAGCTGCGCAGCGAGTCATTGGCCAGCATCGTCGCCGGCGGTATCGCTTTCGCCACCCCGGAAAACCGCAAGGATAGTCCACCGACCGATCCCAGCCTGCCGTTCCGCCTTTACCAGGACTACGACGAAGCACAGGCAGGCATCAAGGTGGTCGTGACCTTCAGTGACTTCGAGGGGTTGCAGGAAGGACGGACGCCGGTGATGTACAAGGGCATCCAGGCGGGGACGCTGAAGACCCTGAAGGTCAATGCTGACCTTACCAGCGCCACCGCCGAGCTGACCATCAACCCCCTGGCCGAAGACTATTTGGTCGAGGGTTCGGACTTCTGGGTGGTCAAGCCCTCCATTTCGCTGGCTGGCATCACCGGGCTGGAGGCCCTGGTCAAGGGCAACTACATCGCCATGCGGCCAGGGGAAAAGGGCGGCACGCCGGCTCGAAAATTCGTCGCCCGGAGCAAGGCGCCGCCCCTGGATCTCGGTGCGCCCGGGCTGCATCTGGTGCTGTTCTCCGATCAGCTCGGCTCCATCGAGGTGGGCAGCCCGGTGCTCTACCGGCAGCTCAAGGTGGGCTCGGTGCAGAGTTATCAGCTTGCGCGGGACAACCAACAGGTGGTGCTGGGGGTGCATATCGAGCCGGACTACGTGCACCTGGTGAACACCTCGACCCGTTTCTGGAATGCCAGTGGCATCACGCTCAAGGGTGGACTGTCGGGCGTCGAGGTGAAGAGCGAATCGCTGCAGACGCTACTGGCCGGCGGCATTGCCTTCGAGACACCTGATCTGAACGCGGCCAGATCGGATCGGCAGATTCAGCGTTTCGCCCTGCACCCGGATCGCGACAGCGCCTTGCAACTGGGCCAGCAGATCAGCATTCGCGTGGCCGACGGCGATGGCCTGCAGCCGGGGACGGCGGTGCGTTACAAGGGCTTGGAAGTCGGCAAGGTTGAGAATCTGAGCCTGACCGACGACTTGCAGGCGGTGATGCTCAACGTGCGCATCACCCAGGCGGCCGAGCAGATAAACCGTGAGGGCACGCAGTTCTGGGTGGTGCGGCCGGAGTTGAGTCTGACCCGTGCGGCCAATCTCGGCACCCTGGTCAGCGGCCAATATCTGGAGGTGCAGCCGGCGCTGCAGAAAGGGCCACGTCGTACCCAGTTCGTGGCTTTGGACGGCCCGCCGAATCAGGCGGTGAGAGAGGAGGGTTTGCGTCTGGTGCTGAGTGCGCCGCGGCGTGGTTCGATCAAGCCGGGGGTGATCGTCAGTTACCGCGAGGTACCGGTGGGCAAGGTGGTGGATTTCGAGCTGGGGCCGACTTCCGACCGCGTGCTGATCCATATCCTGATCGAGCCACGTTATGCGCCGCTGGTGCGCAGTGGCACCCGCTTCTGGAATGCCAGCGGCATCGGTGTGGACGCGGGGCTGTTCAAGGGAGTGAAGGTGCGTACCGAGTCGCTGGAAGCCTTGATCGAGGGCGGCATCGCCTTCGCCACGCCGGACAATGCAGAGATGGGCGGCCCGGCGCTACCGGGGCAGACCTTCGCCCTGTTCGACGAACCGGGGCAGGGCTGGCTGGATTGGGCGCCGAAGATCGTGCTGGAGCAGTAAGACCGTCTTAGAAACGAAAGGGGCCGCAGTGAGCGGCCCCTTTCATTTTGGCGGCTATAAAAGCTCGCGGCCGAAGCGGAATGCCGCCCAGCCGCTCCTACAGTTGCATCCTGCACCGTGGGAGGGGCTTCAGCCGCGACGAGTCAGGCGGGCTCGGTGGCTTCTTCCTGCTGCGGTGCCTGCGCCTTGGCGCTCTCGCGCGGCTTGATGAACTTCCAGTCCGCCTCGTCGATATAGATGCCGTTGGGGCCGCTACCGCCTTCCAGGTCGATGGCCACGTGCGCCGAGACCTGCGGCTTGACCGACGCCAGGATCGGTACGAAGCCGAGCTGCAGACTGGTTTCGATCAGCGCCTGCTGGTTGCGCTCGTCGATATCCGCCGCCTCGTCGAGGTAGTAGGGCAGGCGCACGCGTCCGGCCTGCTCGCGATCCATCAGGTGCAGCAGCAGGTACATGTTGGTCAGCGCCTTGATGGTCATGGTGGTGCCGTTGGAGGCGGCGCCATCGATGTCCGTGTGGATGACCGGCTGGCCGTGCACCTTGGTGATCTCGAAGGCCAGCTCGAACAGATCCTTCAGACCGAGCTGGTTACCGTTGGCTGCCACCAGGCGCGACAGGTAATCCTTGGCTTCCTCGTTCTTGGCGTCCTGCTCGGCCGACTGCGACAGGTCGAACACCGACAGGGTCTCGCCTTCCTCGTACTGGCCGGCGCTGTGGATGATCTGGTCGATATGGCGCAGGGCTTCCTTGTTCGGCGCCAGGACGATACGGAAGCTTTGCAGGTTGGAAACCTGGCGCTTGTTGATCTCGCGGTTGAACAGGGCCAACTGGTGTTCCAGGTTGTCGTAGTCGCTGCGGATATTGCGCAGGGTACGGGCGATGTCGGTGACCGCCGCACGGCGCGCCTTGGCCAGGGTGAGGGCTTCGTCCTGGCGATGGGCGTAGGCGTTGACCAGCAGTTGCAGGCGGCGCTCGACGTCGTCTTCGCTGTCGAATTTGGCCACGCCTTTCAGGCGCACCTGGGCATAGAGCGCTTCGATCTGGCCGTCGATACGCTGCAACGCCTGCCAGGTGTCCTGGTAGTCATTGAGCAGTGGTAGCAGGTTGTCCAGCGAGTCGTCCACCGGCTCCATGAACGGCGTGCCGAAGGGCAGGTCGGCCGGCAGCAACTGGCGACGGCGCAGGGCGTCCTCCAGGGTGCGTTCCTTGGCTTCCAGATCGGCCAGTTGGCGACCGACCAGTTGCAGCTTGGCGGAAATCTGCTGCACACGTTCGGCGAAGGCATCGCTGGCGCGCTTGAGTTCGTCCTGAGCGGCTTCCAGTTCGGCCAGGCGCTCCAGCTTCTGTGGCTCCTCGGCAGCCAGGGTCTGGCTCTTGCGGAAGTCTTCCAGGGCCTTCTGCGCATCCAGCACGGCCTGGTACAGCGTCTCGGCCTGGGCCTTGCTGGCGGCGCGGTCGGCGGCCACCGACTGCTGAGTCTTGAGCTGCTTGAGCTCGCGTTCCAGGCGATCCTTCTGGTCACGCAGGGCGGCGCGGTCGGCCAGGGCCTGCAGCGCCGGCGGCTCGATATGGCTGAGGTCGATGGACAGGCCCGGCACGGCGAAGGTGTCGCCCTTGAAGCGATCCAGCACCGCTTCGACGGCCTTGACCCAGTCGTCGCCCTCGGCCTGGATGCCTTTCTCACCCAGCGGCAGACTGAACAGTTGGCCGTTGAACAGGCGCATCAGGCGGTCGACGTCCTGCTGGCTGAACTCCTCGCGCAGGCGCGAGTAGCTGTTGTTGTCGGCGTGATCGAGCTGCTGCTTGACCGATTTGAGGCGTTTTTCCAGGTCGCGCAGGCGTTCGTCCAGATCTTCGCTGGAGAACTGCCGCGACTGCGCCAGGGCGCCGGCCAGTTCGTCGTGGGCGTCCTTGGCGGCGAGCAATTGCTCTTCCAGCACCTTGGCGTTTTCCACCAGGGCGAAGCGGTTTTTCAGCACCGCCAGTTCGCCCAGCCAGCGTTGAATTTCGCTGATCTCACGCTCCAGGCGCATCAGCTCATTGGTACCGCCGCGCTGCTCGTTCTGCAGGCCGTCCTGCTCGTTACGATAGTGTTCGGCCTGGATCACCAGCTCTTCTTTGCGTGCATCGGCGTAGTCGTGCCAGGTGCCCAGCAGGTTGTCGAGCAGAGGCGAGAGACGATGCAGCTTGCCACGCAGCATGTCGCGCTGGTTGACGCCCGAGGCCAGGGCTTCGATCAAGGGGCCGGCGGTGACCAGGGCCTGGTAGTCCTGCTCCATGCGGCGCACGTCACGGAAGGCTTCCTCGGTGGCGGCGATATAGTCGACGCTACCCGAGCGCAGGCTGTGCTCGAAGGCATCGAGGAACAGCTGCTTGAGTTTGGCGGCGGTGATCTCGCGCATGTGCAGCAGGTTGATAAACAGCGCGCGGAAGGTTTTCAGGCTCTGCTCGCTGGTGGAGCGCAGCGGGATCAGGGTCAGATCCAGCGGGATGCTGGTGTGGCCACCGACCAGCAGGCGACGCAGTTCGTCGGGCTTGAGCTCGTAGGCGGTGATGCCGGCCTGGCCGAGGTTCTTGAACAGCTCGCGCTGACGCAGGCAGGTGCCGTTCTGCTGATAGTGCTCAAGATCCAGCTCGCCAGCGTAGGCGAAGAACTGATGGCCGAAGCCGCCGCCCGGGCCACGCCCGGCCACGCCGATCACGTGCGGGCCATGGGGTAGGGACACTTCGACGAGAATGTAGCTGGTGTCGCTGGCGAAGTAGAACTTGCGCGAGGCCTCCAGGCTGTACTTGCCGAAGCTCATGTCCGACATGCGCGCCAGGATGGGGAACTGCAAGGCGTTGATCGAGGCGGACTTGCCCAGGTTGTTGGCGCCGTAGACCGACAGCGGGTTTTCCAGCGGGAACAGTCCGAGGCTGTAGCCGGCGGTATTGAGCAGGGCAAAGCGGCGAATACCATAGCGTTCCTGGGTCATGCGTCTTGCTCCTGTGCGGCACGTTCTTCGGCCATGGCGCGGGCCAGGGCGTCTTCCTCGGATTCTTCGCTGTCGGTGACAGCCGTGTCGGCGTCACCGTCATCGTCCAGCAGCATCGGGGCCGGCAGCGGCAGGTCGCTGCTGTGCAGGCTGGCGGCCAGGTCGCGGTCGTGCTGCACCGACAGGCAGACGTCTAGGAAGCGGTGCATCGGTGGCAGGAAGCGGTACACGCCGTTGCTGTCCTCGGCGAAGCCGAGTTGGGTCAGGCGACGGATGATCTTGTCTTCCAGCTCCTCGAAGGTGGTGACTTCGGCCTGCAGGAACAGGTCGCGGTACTTCTCCAGCAGCGCCGGCAGCTCGTCACGGCCGATGCTGCCGCCGTCGAGCACGGAGAGCGGATCGCGCCCCTGGTCGGCCAGGTGTTCGACCAGGATGAAGGTGAACAGCGCCAGACGCTGGGCGGTCTTGTTCACCTGCGGTGCGACCTGCTCGGGGACGAAGTAGTAGAAGCCGCGCGGGTCGCAGACCAGCTCGAAGCCGAGGGCGCGGAACAGCGCGCGGTACTGGTCCTGCATGCTGGACAGCTGGGCGTAGCACTCCGGCTCGCTGCGCGAGATGTGGTAGCCCTTGAACAGGTCGCGGAAGGCGGCCGCGAGCTGGGTCATTTCTTTTAGATCGATGTTCATACGCAATGCTCACGGGCAGTCGTAGGGTGCGCTGTGCGCACCATGTCGTCGGTTGCGGTGCGCACAGCGCACCCTACGGGCAGCTCAGCCATTGGGCTGGCCTACCAGGGCAAAGGAGGCAAGGCTGACCTCGTGCTCGCGGGTCAGATACTGACGGCGCTCCAGGCGTTCACGCTGGAAGCGCGACTCGCGTGACAGGCGCGAGAACCAGTAGAGCAACTCGTCGGTGGCGCCTTCCGGCTCCTGTTCCAGCAGCCAGGCCATCAGATCCGGCAGCGGCAGGGCCTGTTCGCAGCGCTCGATCATCTCCCGCGCGGTCTTCGGTGCCTTGGGCGCGCCGCCTTTGCGGCTGCCGCTGGCCTTGGGGAAGTGCGCCGGCTTGGCCTCGAAGCGGGCCAGGGCGTAGACGTAGGCCTCGACCTGACTGGCCGAACCCAAGAAGTTGCTCTGCGGCCGGGTGAACAGCGGCATGGCGGCCTGCGGCACGGCGTCGATACCTTTCTTGCGGATCACCGACAGCGCCAGCGCCGCGCCACGGGTCACCGCGTTGTGCCGGCGCGCTTCCTCACGCAGCGGCAGCAGCAGTTCGCGGGCCTTGCGCAGGGTTAGCTGGGCGGTGGTCTGCATTTCCAGGATGCGCGCGTGGGTGCGCAGCAGCAGGTCGTCGTCCACCAGTTGGCCAAGACGCTGCTGATCGCCGAGCAGACGCAGCAGCACCTGTTCTACACGGCGCACGCCCTGCTCGAAGGCCCCGTCGGCGGCGACCAACTGGATCATCGGCTCGACGTATTCGTCCCAGGTGGCCAGCACCTCGGCGTAGCGCTGGCGCAGGGGAATCTGCCGGTCACTGGTCTTGGCCCGGTCGGCCACGCCAACCAACGCCTGTTCATCGTTGGCCAGCTTCTTCAGCACGTCGCGCACGCGCATGTCGAGCAGGCGCAGTTGCCGCGCCAGGTCGTTGGCGTCGCGCACCTCGAAGGCGTCCTGGATATAGCCGGCCAGGCGTTCCAGATGGCGCAGATAGGCTTCGATCTCCAGGCACAGGCCGAGGCGGTGCTCGCGGCGCAGGTAGGCCAGGAAGTCATGAATCTGTGCGTTGAGCTCGAAGCGGTTGGGGCTTTTGGCCACCGGCACCAGGATATCCAGGCGGATCCAGGTGTCGAGCAGGGCGGTGGTGTCGCTGGGCGTGGCGTCGGGCAACTGCGTGGCGAGCTGGCTGCGCAGCTCGACCAGGCTCAGGGTGCCGGCGTCGAAACGCTCACAGAGCGGTTCGAGCAACGTCCAGTGTTCGGCGAGGGCGCGCAACACGCGCTTGGGATCGATCATCGGGGCGCCGGGTTCCAGGCAAGTGAAAGGCGGCGATTGTACTGCATGGTGAGGGGTGGGTTTGAGTCCGAATCGATCGGAGGCTGATATGGCACGCTCCGTGACGAGTGCCGGTGGCCAGTCCTGGCTTGTTGGCGGGCGCGGTGACGCAACTGTTGCTGCTGGTAACACCTTCGTCACGTCTGCAGTGCTTGGCCTGGGGTTTTCTCGACTATGGGTCGGGTCGCCGCTCAGGGGTGGCCACTATAGTGGTACTCAGAGGCGGAACCAGCCGCCCGACCAGGAGGAACCTGTCATGCGTCCGTCCCGCCGTCTCTTGCAACCTGCCTTCGCCCTGCTGTGTTCGGCGATGCTGCTTGGCACCGCCGAGGCGGCCATGGAGCCGCTGGACGACAGCGAACTCGCCGAAATCAGTGGTCAGGCGCTGATCAATCTGGATGCGCTGACCTACAACGGCTTCGAGTACACCCGTATCAATTTTGGCACCGACATCGACATGCTGCTCAACGTCGATGAACTGCGCCTGGGCAACTACCCACGCTCTGATGGCAATACCGTGTCGAACCAGCCGGCCGATATCTGGATCGACAACTTCGCCCTGGGTCGTGTCGACAATGCCAACTCCCCCAACGCCAGCGTCGTGCCTTTCCAGGTACGTGACCCCTATCTCGAACTTGCCTTCAAGACCAACGCCAGTGGTGTGCGCGAGGTAGCAGGTGTACGCATTGGTTTCGGTCGTGCCCGTGGTGATCTGTCCGGTGATATCCGCTCGTTGACAGGCGTGATGCAGGGCCTGACCACAGGCTCTGCGTCCACGGCGCGCGAGTACTACATGAAGCAGAACAACCTCAACAACGCTACATGTCTTCTCAACGCTAACTGCCTGGCGTTGACCGTGGCGGGTGATGCGGAAATCCACGCCCAGGTCGAATTGCTCAAGTCCGGAACGGGAGAAACTACCGTCAATGGTCAGCCGATCAATCGTGCGACCGAAATCGGTGTGCCCAAAGGTCAATCCTTCCATACCGACAACGCCTTGCTCGAGGCGCTGTTGCCCGCGCTTTCCACCAACAACGGTGACTGCAAGGCATCCGGTTTGCCGGCCTGCTTTCCCCTGCTCAACTACAAGAGCATCTTCGTCGGGGATCGTACCCAGGCCGACCTCAATGTCGGGGGGGCGCAAGGCATCTTCTTCGCGCTGCAGAACCAGAATGTGCCCTGGCAGGATCTGGCCTCCAGTACCGGTAATTTCATCGAGACCCAGAAAGGCGCCTTCGCCAACTTCGCCAAGACCGGAACGGGTGCCGATGCCATCTATCCATTCGTCATTTCGCTGTACGAGGCGCTCAACGGTGCGGCGCGAGTGCCCACCTGCATGGGTGGCCAGGGCAAGGGGTGCTGAGATGAAAGTCTGCATAGGGAGTGCGATCCTGCTGTTGCTGCCTGGCCTGGCAAGTGCCATGCAGTCCTTGGATGACGCGGAACTGAGCCAGGTGAATGGCGCCGGGGTGGGATTCTTCCTCGACGACTTCTATTACGACCAGGGCAGTGCCACTGCACAGTTGAGCGATATCAAGGACAGCCAGGGCAACCCGATTACCGTCGATATCGAGCGCAGTTACGTCAAGGGGGAGGGGAGCCAACGTGGTGCGCTAGATACCCCGGCACGTCTGGGCACGCCGTTGCATCCCTTCAGCCTGCGGGTCGGTGGTACCGAGCTGGCGCCGAGCCTGCCGGCTGGCGCCACTGCCTTGCAGATCCGCACGCCGACCTGGAGCGACCCGCTCAACGATACCCACCAGTATGGCCTGTGGGCTTATTACCAAGGCTGCCTGTATGGCGAGCCCGGCTGTACCGACCCGATGCGTGCACAGGCTGCCATCGATCAGGAACTCAGTGCGCTTGGTGGTCGGCGTGACGAGATCATGGCGCGCTACCAGAATGTGGGTTTTCTTACCCTCAAGAGCGGTATCGATCAGGACATGCAGACGGTCAACCAGCGTCGTGCCCAGGTCGACCAGGAAACCCAGGATGTGCAAACGGCTCGCGGCACCATGCGAACCCGTTATGATGCCGCACCTGATAGTACCGGTCTCTTTGGTATTTATAAAAAGCCGGCGTTCGGTGAAAAATACGGCTGCGGTGATCTTTGCACAAACAGCGCCGTGCGCGCTTACAACCAGTCGGTGGACGACTACCAGAATCAGGTCAGCGAGCTTGCCGATGCGCAGAAGGCTCTGGGCGAAGCCTGGAGCGTCGAGCGTAACGGCTACACCCTCAACCAGCGGGTCACCGATTACGACGAGTTCACCGGCCTCTGTGGTACGCCGACAGCCGAGTCGCCTAGCTGCGTCATGGGCCGCATCAAGAAAACCGAGGACAATCGCACTGTGCTGACCCTGGTCGCCACCACCCTGCAGGCAGGTGGCAAGCGGGTCAAAGGCATGGACGTCGGGGTGGAAACCACCTTCAACCTGCCTAGCGTCGCTTACAGCAAGGATGGCAACGGCAATATCGTCAAGGGCGCTACCACCAGGCGCCAGGATTTCTTCTCCATCAACCTGGAAGGGTTCACCCTGCATGGCGCCTACCTCAACCTCTGGGGGGACAACAATGGCCTGCAAGGTGAAGCCAGCCTACAGATGTATGCCGATAAACTGGTTCTGGGTGGCTGCCGTAACTGCACCGATGCCAACCGCATGGTGGCGAAGAACCTGTATTTCGACATCAACCTTGGTCACGGCAAGTACCAGCCCTTGAGCCTGGCTGTGCAGTCCAATGGTGAGCTGCGCCTGACCCTGCCGGCTGTCACCTGGGAAAATCACCAAGCCTTTTACCAGCAGGTGCCCAAGAGCAATATCAGTGTCGGTAACCTCAGCATGAGTGGCGTCGACCTCGGCTCCCAGGTGGTGCGTGGCATGCGCCTGGACTATCTGGATGTACGCACGGTCAACCTGCCGCGATGAAAAGGAGCATGCTCATGTCGATCAGACCGCTATGCCTCGCCCTGTTGTTCGTTGCTGGGCCTGTAGCCGCCGAGCTGCAACCCTTGCAGGAGGATGAAATGCAGCAGGTCAGCGGCCAGGCCGGGTTGAGCATCGCCGCCAACCTGAACTTCGCCGCCAACCCGGCGCAGACCCGCTGCCCGGGCGGTTGCGGTACACGCGTGGCGATCCGGCCGGGCAACAGTGCTGGGGTCATAGTGCTGGACAATATTCGCGGCATGTTCAGTTTCGACGGCGTGACCATCGACATGGAGAAGCTCAACAGCGGCTTCGATGGCGATGGTGCAGCCTTCAATTCGGGTGTCATGCGCGTTGGTTTGAGCAATGTGCGCTTCGGCGACTTCCGCTTCACCCTGGGCGGCTCCAATAGCGAGACAGGTACTCCCACGGCGGGTTTTCAACAGACCAACCTGCTTTCCTTCCGCGCCAATGGCGAGGCGCGTCTGCATGGCAATGTCTACATCATGGGCCTGCCCTGAGTGGCTTTTGCTGCCTCGCGCATGCGCCTGTAACAAAGTCTGCGTCATCCTCTCCCTCGATTCGTTGGCAAAATCCGTGCTCGGCCGTGTAGGCTGGCCGAGCAATCGATAAGCGCCCGTTGTACAAAAAATCCTCAATGCCCTTTCGATATGCGCCGGTTATCGGCACAATTCGCGTCCACTTTTTTCTGGGGGCATTGAGCACCCCATTGGCCGATCTAGCTGGGGCGACGAGATGATCCAGACGCCGTACTACCTCATCGACAAACAGAAGCTCTTGGTCAACCTGGAGAAGATCGCCTACGTGCGCGAGAACTCCGGCGCCAAGGCGCTGCTGGCGCTGAAATGCTTCGCCACCTGGTCGGTGTTCGACCTGATGCAGCAGTACATGGACGGCACCACGTCCAGCTCGCTGTACGAGCTGAAACTGGGCCGGCAGAAGTTCGTCGGTGAAGCCCACGCCTACAGCGTGGCCTGGGCCGACGACGAGATCGAAGAGATGGTCGCCAACTGCGACAAGATCATCTTCAACTCCATCGGCCAGCTCGAGCGCTTCGCCGAGCGGACGGAAGGCACCATCCGTGGCCTGCGCGTCAACCCGCAGGTGAGCAGCTCCGACTACCTGCTGGCTGACCCGGCGCGCCCGTTCAGCCGCCTCGGTGAGTGGGATCCGACCAAGATCGAGCAGGTCATGGGGCAGATTTCCGGCTTCATGTTCCACAACAACTGCGAGAACGGCAGCTTCGAGCTGTTCGACAAGATGCTGACCACCATCGAGGAGCGCTTCGGCCACCTGATCGCCCAGGTCGAGTGGGTCAGCCTCGGTGGCGGCATTCACTTCACCGGCGAGGGCTATCCGATCGATGCCTTCTGCGCGCGGCTGAAGGCCTTCTCCGAGAAATACGGTGTGCAGGTGTACCTGGAACCGGGCGAAGCGGCGATCACCCTCAGCGCCTCGCTGGAAGTGACCGTGCTCGATACCCTGTACAACGGCAAGCACCTGGCCGTGGTCGACAGCTCCATCGAAGCGCACATGCTCGACCTGCTGATCTATCGCCTCAACGCCAAGATGGCGCCGAATGACGGCGAGCACACCTACATGATCTGCGGCAAATCCTGCCTGGCCGGCGATATCTTCGGCGAGTACCAGTTCGACAAGCCGCTTGAGATCGGGGATCGCCTGTCGTTCATCGATGCCGCGGGTTACACCATGGTCAAGAAGAACTGGTTCAATGGCCTGAAGATGCCATCCATCGTGGTGAAACAACTCGACGGTAGCATCGAGGTGGTTCGTCAGTTCGAGTTCGACGACTACCTGTCCAGTCTGTCGTGATATCCCGCAGGATGGATGGTGTTTTTCTCATCCACCCTGGCGAAGGTATTCGGTGGACGGGCGAAGCGTCGTTCACCCTACGGCAAAGCGCTTTCTTTCCAACGCAGCAATTGTCCTGAAACGCAGTACCGAGGAGGTGAAACAATTGAAGAAGAATGTCCTGATCATTGGTGCAGGAGGTGTTGCCAAGGTGGTGGCCCATAAGTGCGCGCAACACAACGACGAACTCGGTCGTATTGCGATTGCGTCGCGCAACATCTCCAAATGCCAGGCCATCATCGACAGTGTGCAGGCCAAGGGCGGACTCAAGCAGCCCGGCGAGATCAAGGCCTATGCACTGAACGCCCTGGACGTGGAAGCGACCAAGGCGCTGATTCGTGAAACCGAGTCGCAGATCGTCATCAACGTGGGCTCCGCTTTCCTCAACATGTCCGTGCTGCGTGCCTGTATCGATACTGGCGTGGCGTACCTGGACACCGCGATCCACGAAGACCCGAGCAAGATCTGTGAAACCCCACCGTGGTACGGCAACTACGAATGGAAGCACCTGGCCGAATGCCAGGAAAAAGGCGTGACCGCCATCCTTGGTGTCGGCTTCGACCCAGGCGTGGTCAACTCCTATGCCGCCCTGGCGCAACAACAGTACTTCGACAAGATCGAGTCGATCGACATCCTCGACGTCAACGCCGGTTCGCACGGCAAGTACTTCGCCACCAATTTCGACCCGGAAATCAACTTCCGCGAATTCACCGGCACGGTCTACAGCTGGCAGAACAGCCAGTGGGTGAGCAACCGCATGTTCGAAGTCAAACGCACCGACGATCTGCCGGTGGTGGGCGAACAGAACCTGTACCTGACCGGCCATGACGAGGTGCACTCGCTGTCCAAGCACCTCGACGTACCGAACGTCCGCTTCTGGATGAGCTTCGGCGATCACTACATCAACGTCTTCACCGTGCTGAAGAACCTCGGTCTGCTCTCCGAGCAACCGGTCAAGACCGCCGAAGGCCTGGAAGTGGTGCCGCTGAAAGTGGTCAAGGCCGTGCTGCCCGATCCCGCCTCGTTGGCGCCGGGCTACAGCGGCAAGACCTGCATCGGCGACCTGGTCAAGGGCACCAAGGATGGCCAGCCGCGCGAGCTGTTCATCTACAACGTGGCCGACCACGAAGACGCCTTCGCCGAGACCGACAGCCAGGGCATTTCGTACACCGCCGGCGTACCGCCGGTTGCCGCCGCGCTGCTGGTGGCACGTGGCGAGTGGGATGCCAAGCGCATGGTCAACGTCGAAGAGCTGCCGGCCGAGCCGTTCCTGGGCCTGCTGGATGTGATGGGCCTGCCCACGCGCATCAAGGACGAGCACGGCGACCGCCCGTGGAATCAGCCTGCCTGATTCGCCCCGCAGCATGAAAAAAGGATCGCCTCGGCGATCCTTTTTTCATGGGCGTTAATGCGAAGCGGTGTTTTCTTCGGGCGCCTGGCCATACAGACGCCGTACCAGTGGCCCGATGGACAGGCCCTGCAACAGAATCGACACCAGTACCACGATATAGGTCAGGCTCAGCAGCAGGTCGCGCTCCTCGCCCAAGGGCAGCGATAGCGCGAGTGCCACCGACACGCCGCCGCGCAGCCCGCCCCAGGTGAGAATGCGGATGGCGCCGTGGGACACCTGACGGCGGCCGCCAGCGGTACGCCGGATCAGCAAGACGGTGGGCGCCACGGTCAGCAGGCGGGCGATCAGCACGGCACCGCCGAGGCCGAACGCCGCCACCACATGCAGCCAGGAGAATGGCAACAGCAACAGCTCCAGGCCGATCAGGGCGAACAGCAGGGCATTGAGAATCTCGTCCACCAGTTCCCAGAAGCCGTCGACATAACGCCGCGTCTCTTCCGACATGGCGTGACTACGTCCCAGATTGCCGATCAGCAGACCGGCCACCACCATCGCCAGCGGCCCGGACACATGCAGCCGCGAGGCCAGCGCCGCACCGCCGAAGACCAGTGCCAGGGTCAGCATCACCTCGACCTGATACTGATCGATGCTGCGCAGCATCAGCAGCACGCCATAACCGATCACGGCGCCCAGCAGCAACCCCCCGACGGCTTCGTGAATGAACAGCCAGCTCACCGTGCCCAGCGTAGGCGTGCTGCCCAACTGCAGGATGCCGAGCAGGATGGCGAATACCACCACGGCGGTACCGTCGTTGAACAGCGACTCGCCGACTATGGTGGTGGCCAGCGGTTTGGGGGCGCCGGACGACTTGAGAATGCCCATCACCGCAATCGGATCGGTCGGCGAGATCAGCGCGCCGAACAGCAGGCAGTAGATGAAGTCCACGTGCCAGCCGAACAGGTCGAACAGGGTATAGGCGAAGGCGCCGATCATGCCGGTGGCCAGCAGTACGCCGAACGTGGCGAGCAAACCGATCGGCAACTTGTGGCTGCGCAGGTCGCGCAGGTCGACATGCAGCGCACCGGCGAACAGCAGCGCGGGCAGGAACCAGGTCATGAGAATGGCGGAGAAGTCGATGCGGCGGATGACTTCCTGGGCTTCATGTTCGATCAGCGGATAACCGATCAGGCTCAGGCCCTGAGCCAGTAGCGAGAAGACCAGCGCGGTGGCCATGACGCCGATACTCGGCGGCAATTTGACGAAGCGGTAATTGACGTAGGTAAGCAGGGTGGTGAGAACGATGAAGGCAGCGACGAGATCCAGCACGGGGGCTCCTTGGCACAGCGGTTACAGCCAGCGCCGCCATCCTGACGAGCGCCACGAGCCCTGATCATACCGGCGCTGTAACAGGATGTGTGCCTTTGTCTCGCGCCGCTGGTGGCCAAAAGGGGCTGTAACCCCCTTTTGGCGTCTGCCTCAGAGCGATACGACGCCCAGCAACAAGGCGGCTGCCAGCATCACCAGGCTGATGCCCCAGGCCCACAGCGCGGTGTAGCGGATGTGCTTGTACAGCTCGACACCGGCCAGGCCGATGGCCAGGTACACGCTGGGTACCACCGGGCTGATGCCGAAGCCGGTGTTCTCGCCGATCAGCATGGCCTTGGCCACTGCGGCCGGGTCGACACCCGCCGCCACGGCGACATCGCGGATCACCGGCAGCAGGGCGAAATAGTAGGCATCGGGCGAGAACAGCATGCCCAGCGGCACGCCGAAGGCGCCGATGATCACATGCAGCCAACTTGCAGAGCCCTCCGGCAGCACGTTGATCATCCAGTGCGCCATGCCGTTGGACATCCCCGAACCCGAGAGCACGCCGAGCAGGATGCCGGCGGCGAGCATCACCAGAGCCATCTGCAGGGCATCGCTGGCGTGGCGCATCACCGCTGCATTCTGTTCGTTCAGGTTGGGATAGTTGAGCACCAGGGCCAGCCCCAGGCCGACCATGAAGCAGGCGAACAGCGGGAAGGCGCCGGTGAACAGGCAGACGAGAATCGCCAGGGTAAGCCCCAGGTTGCCCCAGTAGCGCCAGCTACGCGGGCTGAGCTGGGTCGTGTCGTCGCTGGCCGAGGTCGCCGCCGCGTGCGCGTCGATGTCGCCAATGCCGGCCAGGCTGCGTTGTGCACGGCGGCCGAGGAACACCGCCAGGCCCATCACCAGCGCCAGGCCGATCAGTTGAATCGGGATCAGCGAGATCCACAGCTGCGAGGCGTCGATGCCGGTCACCGCCGAGGCACGGGCGGTGGTGCCGCCCCAGGGCACCATGTTCATTACTCCGGCGCTGAGCACCACCAGGCACAGCAGCATTTCCCGTTTCATGCTCAGGCGCAGGTACAGCGGCAGCAGGGCGGGAATCACCAGCAGGAAGGTGGCGGCGCCGATGCCGTCCAGGTGGGTTACCGCAGTCACCGCGACGGTCACCACCGCCACGGCCAGCGGTCTGCCGCCGGTGCTGCGCAGCAGGAAGTTGACCAGCGGGGCGAACAGGCCACGCTCGCGCATGATGCCGAAGTAGAGGATGGCGAAGATGAACAGCGTTGCCGTCGGGGCCACGGACTTCAGCCCCTCGGTGATGAACTTACCGATTTCGGCCGGAGTGAAACCGGCCAGCGCACAGGCGATGACTGGCAGCAGGGTGAAGGCGACCAGCGGGGTGATACGTCGCATCAGGATCAGGGCGACGATGACGAACATCAGGGTAAAGCCGAGGGCAGTGATCATGCCGATGTCTCCGATTTTATTGTTGTTGGAGTCGAGGTGAGCGAGGCGTGGCGGTTAGCCTGGCGGCGGCAGCCTCAGATCGAGTAGCAGGTAGCTCAGGCTCTTGCCGTGCCGGTCGATGCCGGGGCTGGCGTTGACGCCGCCTTCCAGGGCGTCGTCGACGACGAAGTTGAGGCCGCCCAGGTTGGGCAGCTCGTAACGCCGCACCTGGCCGGTGCGCCGGTGCGCCAGGCAGGCGGCGACGCGCTCGGCGGTGAGTTGGGCGGCCAGCCAGGGATAATGCGCGGCGTCATAGGCGAATACCGCGACGCTCAGGGTGTTGCCCTTGTCGCCCGCGCGGGCGTGGGCGTAGTCGCACAGCAGCACTTCGGCGCTCATCAGAACCACTCCACATGTTGTTGAACCTGATCGCGCGCGATAAGAAAGCTCGCGGTGGACAGCGACTCGCTCAGGTAACGGCGCACGCCGCCGCCGCCGGCCGGGCCATTGGTGTAGAGCGATTCGGCGTCGAGCAGCAGGCGTTCGAGCAGCGCCTTGTCGCGGTCGATAAAGCTGATGCGCAGGCGCACGTCCTGCGCCTCCTGCGTGTCCGCCAGGCGGGCATCCAGCCACTGGCCGGCGCGGTCATTGAATAGGCTGGCGACGCCGATCAGGTCGATCCAGGGCGTCAGTTGTGGCGCCAGGCGCGCGCTGCGTTGCAGCAGGATGTCGCGGGCCAGGGCGGCGCGGGCCAGGGCGCCGGGGCCGGCGTAGGAGATTTCCGCCTCGGCGAACCATTTGCCGCGCAGGCCTACCAGCCCTTTGAGACGCGCCGGGCGGGGATGGCCGCGTACACCCTCGACCGCGACCTGGTCGGCGGCCACCTGGCGCACGCGCACCTGGCTCAGGTCGAGGGTCACGTCCGGGGTCAGGTAGGCCGCCGGGTCGTGGACTTCATACAGCAGTTGCTCCTTGACCGTCTGCTCGGTGACGCAGCCGCCGGTGCCAGCGGCCTTGCCGATGATGATTTGCCCATCGGCAGTCACCGTGGCGATGGGGCAGCCAGGGTTGGCCGGATCCGGCACGTCCTTCAGGCCCGGATGGGCGAAGTAGCCGCCTGTGACCTGGGTGCAGCATTCGAGCAGATGGCCGACGCTGGTGGCCAGCGCCAGGCGATCCCAGTCATCGGCCTGCCAGCCGAAGGCGTGGCACAGCGGGCCGACGGCCAGGCTGGGGTCGGCGACTCGGCCGCAGAGCACGATATCGGCGCCTTCGTTCAGCGCCTGGGTGATGCCTTCGGCACCGCTGTAAACGTTGACCGACACCACCTCGCCATCCAGGGATTCGGGTAGCCACTGCTGCAGGTCGATGTCGCCGGCCAGCAGATCGTCGCCCAGCACGCAGGCGATGCGTGCCGCCGCGTGACCTGTGCTCTGCAGGTGCTGGCGCAGGCGTCGGGCAGCCGCTGCCGGGTTGGCCGCGCCACCGTTACTGATGATCGGGATGCCGGCGTCCAGGCAGGTTTCCAGCACCGGTTCGAGAAACTCGAACAGGCGTGTGGCGTAGCCGCTGTCGGCATCGTGCAGGCGGCGCAGTTGCGCCTCGGCCAGGGTGCGCTCGGCGAGCAGTTCGAAGAACAGGAAGCGTCGCCCTTCGCGGCCTGTCAGGTCATTGGCCAGGGCCAGGGCGGCATCGGGGCGGTCGTTGGCAAAGCCTGCGCCACAGCCGATATGCACGGTTTTTGTCATGGTCGAGCCCGTTGGCAATTCGCTATGGCAGCCATCCTGCGTGGGTTCGATTAAGTTGTGAATTAGAAATGTGGTATCAATTGATAAGATATTTTTATAAGAGGTGGCGCTGTGGACGTCAGCTTTCGCCAGTTGCAGGCCTTCGTGCTGATCGCCGAACACCGCAGCTTCAGCCGCGCCGCCGAGCGCATTCACCTGTCGCAGCCGGCGCTCAGTTACAGCTTGCGCAAGCTGGAGGACGCCCTCGGTCTGGCCTTGCTGGCGCGCAACACGCGCAGCGTGGAGTTGACCGAGGCCGGGCTGCGTTTTCTCGAACAGGCGCGGCGCTTGCTGCGCGACATGGACAACGCCGTGCACGATGCGCGCGAGCAGTTGCATCTGGAAAGCGGCTCGCTGCGCATCGCTGTGCTGCCCTCGGTGGCCATCGACCCGCTGCCTCGGGTGCTGCAGGAGTACCGGCGGCGTTATCCCGGTATCGACATCAGCCTGAGCGACGGCCGTGCCGGGGAGATCCGTCAGTGGGTGAGCGCCGCCGAGGTGGATTTCGCCATCACCTCGACGGTGGACGATCTCGGCGCGCTGGATTTCCAGCCGCTGTACGACGACAGTCTGGTGTTGCTGGTGCGTGGCCATGAGCGCCTGCGTGGCAAGGCGCTGCTCGCTGCGCTGCGCGAGCAGGACTACATCGCCATGACGCGCGACACCAGCCTGCGCGGCATGGCTGATGTAACGCTGCAGCGCATGGGGCTGCTGCACGAACCGGCGTGGGAAGTGGCGTACATGAGCAGCGCCGCTGCCTTGGCGCGCGCGGGGTTGGGCTTTGCGCTGTTGCCGGCCAGCGTCGCCGACACCTTCAACAGCGACGGCAGCCTCGCGGTGCACGTATTGAGCGAGGCGCCGGCGCGCAGTATCGGCCTGCTGCAACGCAAGCCGTGCTATCTGAGCCCGCCGGCGCAGGCTTTCGTCGCCCTGCTGCGCCAGCAGACGGGCACCGCTCAGGGGCTATCCGCGACCGCCGATTCACGCGACAATCGCCCCCCTCTGAAATGACCGCACGGGATACTGCTGCTTTGAACGCCGAGCTGCGCCGCCGCGCCTACCTCGATGCCATGCAGGTGACCACCTGGCTGCCGCGTACCGAGCTGCCCTTTGCTGCGCCATCGCGCGCCGAATTGCTCGCCCCGCCGCCGGCCGAAGCGCCGCAGGAGGTGGCAGTCGAGCCTGTGGTGAAGGTTGCCGAGGCAGTGCGAGAGGCACCGGTCGAGCGGCTGAAAATCGAAATTCCGCGCCCAGGCACGCAACCGCGCCAGGCTGCTGTCGAGCCAGCGGCAGAGCCGGAGCCAGTGGAGGAAAAACCGGCTCGGGTCAGCGCGCCACCGCCACGCTTCGCCCTGCAGTTGCTGCGTGCCGGCGATTGTGCCCTGCTGGTGGAACTGCCCACTGGCGAGCCGTTCCAGAGCCGCGACCCGGCCTACATCCTGCTCAAGGACTTGCTGCGCGCTGCCGGCCTGCCGGACAGCCCGCAACTGCTCGGCGAGCCGGTGCGTTGGCCGCTGTTGGTACGCGGCCAGATGGATCAGGGCCCGGAGGCGGCGCTTGAGTTCGTGCAGAGCTTCGTCGCCGCGCGCCTGGAAGAGCAGCCCAGCGCCTGCCTGTGGCTGGTCGGGCTGCCGGCCATCCGTTTCGCCGGCGAGGGCGACGAGCACAGCTACAACCGCGAACTGCAGGTCGAAGGCCTCGGCGCCTGCTGGGCCTTGCCAGGGCTGGAGCTGCTGATGGACGAGCCCGCGCGCAAGCGCGAGCTGTGGCAGGCCATGCGGCGAATCCGTCAGCGCTGGCTGGCTCCCGCTCACTCCTGAGAATACTGTCCTTGCGCCTGAGTGACGCCCAATGAGCGATGCGATTTCCTTCCGTCCGATGACCGAGGCGGATCTCGATGCCGTGCTGAAGGTGGAATACGCCGCCTTCAGCCACCCTTGGACCCGTGGCATCTTCAGCGATGCGTTGAAGTCCTATGACTGCTGGCTGATGTTCGAGGGCGGGCAGCAGGTCGGCCATGGCGTGATCAACCTGATTCTCGACGAAGCGCACCTGCTCAATATCACCGTCAAGCCGGAGAGCCAGGGTCGCGGGCTCGGCCTGCGTCTGCTCGAACACCTGATGCAGGAGGCCTATAAGCAGGGCGGGCGTGAGTGCTTCCTCGAAGTACGCGCCAGCAACCAGACGGCCTATCGGCTATACGAGCGATTCGGCTTCAACGAAGTGGGC
The DNA here is from genome assembly GCF_052156495.1 of Pseudomonas sp. NCHU5216. Lineage (NCBI taxonomy): Bacteria > Pseudomonadati > Pseudomonadota > Gammaproteobacteria > Pseudomonadales > Pseudomonadaceae > Pseudomonas > Pseudomonas sp. NCHU5216. The sequence goes on from NZ_JBQLIX010000010.1 coordinate 22,142, forward strand.
CGCCGTCGTGACTACTACCCGGCGGTGGGCGGGCGCGAGGATGCGCTGGTGATGGCCTGTACCTTGATCGATTAGCAGGCCGTTGAAAAACGTAGGCGAGGCAGGAAAGACAAGGAAAAAACAGCCGAAAAAGCGCAGTTTACGCGTTGTAAATGAGCATTTTGAGGCTGTTTTTAACGCAGTATTGCCAACGCAGGTAGTTTTTCAGCAGCCTGCTAGCTCCAGCGATCCCTGCGCCAGGTGCTACGCGCCTCGCCATCCTTGAAGCTCCAGGCCACCAGGCGGCTCTGCTTCTGCCCCTGGGACATGCCGAGGATGCGCACCTCGGCTGCGCCGGCCCGATCCAGCCAGCCTTGCAGCAATTCGACGTTGCTGACCTTGGACACCAGGCTACTGAACCACAGCACCTGTTCGGCGATCTGCGCGCTCTCGCTGGCCATGCGCTTGAGGAAGGCCGCTTCGCCGCCTGGGCACCACAACTCGGCGGCCTGCCCGCCGAAGTTGAGCAGCGGCAGCTTGCGCTTGGGGTCGAGCTTGCCGAGGTTGCGCCATTTGCGCGTGCTGCCACTGCTGGCTTCGGCGGCGCTGGTGTGGAAGGGCGGGTTGCACAGGGTCAGGTCGAAGCGCTCATCGCTGTGCAGCAGGCCAAGAAAGACATGCTCGGCATTGGCCTGCTGGCGCAGTTCGATGGCGCCGCTCAGTTGCCGGTTGCCGTCGACGATGGCGCGCGCCGAGTCCAGGGCGGCGGCTGCGGTATCGGCACCGAGAAAATGCCAGGCGTATTCGCAATGGCCGATCAACGGGTATATGCAGTTGGCGCCGACGCCGATATCCAGTGCGCGGATGCGCTCGCCACGAGGAATCTGCTCGTCGTTGTCGCTTGCCAGCAGGTCGGCGAGGTTGTGCAGGTAGTCGGCGCGGCCGGGAATCGGCGGGCACAGATAGCCGTCGGGAATGTCCCAGTGCTCAATGCCGTAGTACTGGCGCAGCAAGGCGCGGTTGAACACCTTGACCGCTGCCGGGTCGGCAAAGTCGATGCTCGGTTTGCCGTAGGGGTTGGTGATGACGAAACGGCCCAGTTCGGGACTTGCCTCGATCAGCGCGGGAAAGTCGTAGCGTCCCTTGTGGCGATTGCGTGGGTGCAGCTCACCCTTGGCCGGTGCCGTCTTCACGGCTGCGGTGGCGGGTTTGCGGGGGCGCTTCGGTGATTGCGGCATGCTGGTCGTCTGGTCTGGCGGTCGCGGGATTTTCCCATGCTTTGCGCGCAAACCGTAGCTCGGTGAAGAAGCACGTGATCTGTGCTCTGGTTAACGGAATTTCGCAGGTGCCATAAAGCAGCGGAGCATGCGTTGACCCAGGTCAATTTGGCGCCGGCCTGAGGCTCTAGACTGCCGCATCTTCGATCTGCAGCAAGGAGGCACCATGGCATATCTGCAGTGGAGTGACGACCTCGATACCGGCATCACGGTAATCGACGATCAGCACAAACGTATCGTCGCGATGATCAATCAGCTAGACGACGCTCAGCGCAGCGCCAACAAGGCGAAGGTGGGCGCCGTCATCGACGAGTTGATCGACTATACCGTCTCACATTTCGCCTTCGAGGAGGCGATGCTCGAAGAGGCTGGTTATGCCTTCACCAAGGCACACAAGCGGGTGCACGCGTTGTTCATCAAGCGTGTGGAAGACTACCGCCAGCGCTTCAACGGCGGTGAGGATATCGCCGACGAACTCAAGGGGCTGCTGGGACGCTGGTTGTTCAGCCATATCCGCAGTGACGACCGCAACTACGTCGAGGCCGTCAACGATAACCTGCGTCGGCTGAGCGCCGACGTCTCCGAAGGTGGATGGCTACGCCGCGCCGGGCGACGCTTCTTCCGTGGTGCCGCGTAAGCGCTTTCAGAGCGGAAAGAGCAGCGGCACCAGCACCACGCTGACCAGCATCACCAGCAGGGTGAAGGGCACACCGATGCGCACGAAGTCGCCGAAGCGGTACTGGCCGGGGCCGAGCACCAGAGTATTCACCGGCGAAGAAATCGGTGTCATGAAGGCCGCCGAGGCGGCCAGGGCGACGGTCATGGCGAAGGGCAGCGGCGAGGCGCCCAGCGCCTGCGCCGTGGCGATGGCCACCGGCGCCATCAGCACCGCCGTGGCGGTGTTGGAAATGAACAGGCCGATCACTGCGGTCAACGCGAACAGGCAGGCGAGGATCAGCCGTGGCCCGGCGTCGCCCAGGCCACCCACCAAACCCTGCACCGCCAGCTCGACGCCGCCGGTTTGTTGCAGCGCCTGGGCGAAGGGCAGCATGCCGACGATGAGGATCAGCGTCGGCCAGTGGATGGCGCGGTAGGCACTGTCCAGATCGATGCAGCGAAACGCCCCCAGCAGCAGGCAGGCGATCAGTGCGGCCTGTACGTTGGGCACCAGGCCGCTGACCATCAGCCCCACCATCACCGCCAGGCTGAGCAGGGCATAGGGCGCCTTGCGCGCAGCAGGTGCCACCTCGGCCACCTCCGCCGGCAGGCTGAGCACCAGAAAATCGCGGCTCAGCCCCTGCAGACGGTGGATGTCGCGCCAGGCGCCGGCCACCAGCAGGGTGTCGGAAGCCTTGAGCTTTTCGTCCACCAGCACGCCTTCCAGCGCCTGACCCTGGCGGCGCAGGCCGACCACATTGAGCTTGTGCCGCGAGCGAAAGCCCAGCTCCTGGATGCTCTTGCCCGGCAGTTGCGACTCCGGTGGCAGCGCCACCTCGGCCAGGCCCAGTTCATGGGCGTGCAGGCTGAAATAGGAGTGCGGCAGCGGCATGGGTTCCAGGCCCAGGGCCTGGTAGCTGCCGAGCAGGCCGATGGTGGGGCTGGCAATGTCCACCAGCAGCACGTCACCCGGCTCCAGCAGGGTGTTGCCGCTGGCCATCAGCAGCAGGGTGCGCAGGCGTTGGCGGCGCTCGACGGCGATGACGTTGATGCCATGCTCGCGGCGCAGTTGCAGCTCGTTGAGTATCTGGTTGGCCAGGGGCGAATCGGCGCGCACCTGCAGGCGCCGCTCGCGCTCACCCAGGCGGTAACGCTCGGCCAGGTCGGCCAGGGTCAGGCGTGGCGGCTCGGCATTGCCGCCTGGTGCGCTGCGCACCAGCCAGCGCCGCGCGACCAGCATGTAGCCGACACCCAGCACCAGCACCGCCAGGCCGATGGGGGTAAAGGCGAAGAAGTCGAAGCCATCCAGCCCGGCGCGGCGCAGCTCGGCATGCACCACCAGATTCGGCGGTGTCGCCACCAGGGTGAGCATACCGCTGATCAACCCGGCGAAGGCCAGCGGCATCATCAATCGTGCCGGGGCGATGCGCAGGCGTGCAGCCACACCCAGCACCACGGGGATGAAGATGGCCACCACGCCGGTGGAACTCATCACCGAACCGAGGCCAGCCACCGCCAGCATCAGCAGGATCAGCAGGCGCGTTTCACTGCTGCCGGCGCTGGTCACCAGCCAGTCGCCCAGGCGGTAGGCGATGCCGGTGCGCACCAGGCCATCGCCGATGATGAACAGCGCGGCGATCAGGATGACGTTGGCGTCGCTGAACCCGGCCAGGGTCTGCTGCAAATCGAGCACGCCAGTCAGCGGCAGGGCGACCAGCACCAGCAGGGCCACCACGTCCATGCGTGGCTTGCCGATGACGAAGAGGGTTACGGCGCCGGCCAGCAGGCCCAGCACCCAGAACAGATCAGGATTCATCACGCTTCCCATTGAACAGGGAGGCGATTATCTCAGGGATAACCGAGCGTAGCCTTGATCTGCTGCAGGTTGGCGGCGATCCAGTGCTTGTCGAAAGGCCCCCAGTCGCGGATGCGGTAGTGCCCGGCATTGTTGCGCTCGCCTTCGGCCTGCTCGAACTGGCAGTCGATATCCAGCTCGGCCAGGGCGGTGAGGGTGTCCTGCGCGGTGCGCCGGGGCATGCCGGTGGCCGCCATCAGCGCCGGTACGCTGACGGCCTGGCCGCTGTCGATCAGCCAGGCCACGTAGAGGCGGCGGTAGAAGCTGGTTCTGGTCTTGCTCACGTCCATGTCGGGCTCCCGCTTACAGGCTAGCGAGCAGCATATAGGTGCCGGCGCCGGCCAGGTAGCCGAGGAACGCCAGGCCAGTGATGCGCTTGAGATACCAGATGAAATTGATCTTCTCCATGCCCATGGCCGCCACGCCAGCGGCCGAGCCGATGATCAGGCAGCTACCGCCGGTGCCGGCGCAGTAGGCGAGCATTTCCCAGAAGTGGCCATTGACGACGAAGCTGCCGAGCCAGGATTGCTCGGCGACGTCGGCCAGTTGCAGTGCCTCGGTACTGACCAGCGGGTACATCTTCATGGCCCCGGCCACCATGGGCACGTTGTCCACCACTGCCGAGAGCAGGCCGATGGACAGGGCGATGCTGTAGACGTTGCCCAGGCTGTCCTTGAGCAGCGTCGCCACCTGAGTCAGATGGCCGGCGCTGGACAGCGCCGACACCGCCAGCAGGATGCCGAGGAAGAACAGCACGCTGGTGATGTCGATGCGCCGTAGCACGCCCACCACCGACAGCGGATCCTTCTCTTCGCTGTTCTTGCTGCGGTGGATGATCTCGGTGGTGATCCACAACAGGCTGAGGCCGAAGAGAATGCCCATGTACGGCGGCAGGTGGGTGACGGTCTTGAAGATCGGCACGAAGATCAGCGCACCCAGGCCCAGGCCGAAGATCAGGTTGCGCTCGAAGGGTGTGGTCGGGTCGCGGCGGCTTTCGCTGCTTTCCTTGAGCCGAGGGGGCGCGACTTCGCCCTTGAGGATGAAGCTCATGACAATCAGCGGCAGCAGCAGGCACATCAGGCTGGGCAGGAAGAGCTGGACAACGATGCCACTGGCAGTGATCTGGCCGCCGATCCACAACATGGTGGTGGTCACGTCACCGATGGGCGACCAGGCGCCGCCGGCATTGGCGGCGATCACCACGATGCCGGCGTAGAACCAGCGTTCGTGCTGCTCGGCGATCAGCTTGCGCAGCAGCGAAATCATCACGATGGTGGTGGCCAGGTTGTCCAGCGCCGAGGACAGGAAGAAGGTGATCAGCCCCACCAGCCACAGCAGATGCACGCGCTTCTGGGTGCTGATGCGGTCGGTGATGACCTTGAAGCCTTCATGGGCATCGATCAGCTCGACGATGGTCATGGCGCCCATGAGGAAGAACAGGATCTCGGAAATCTCGCCCAGATGATGGCGCAGTTCCTCGATGGCGTGATGGGTATTGGTGCTGGAGCCGGCGGTGCCCGAGCCGATCATCGGCAGGATGCTGTCGGCGCCCATCACCAACAGCGTCCAGGCGATGACGGCGGTCAGCAGCGCGGAGGCGGCCTTGTCGATCTTCAGTGGATGTTCCAGGGCTATGCACAGATAACCGAGGACGAACACGAGTGCCATCAACGCATACATGGGGATCCGCCTGTTGTTTCTTATCGATGAGGTAAAGGTCGGTAGGCGGAGGAAGATGCCTGAAACACCTTGTAAAAGGGAAGGCTTTTATAGCTAAAAGTGCAGGAACGACAAGGCCCGCGCTGTGGTGGGCGCGGGCCTTGTCGGGATGAAGCAGGAAGGTGCCGCTATCAGAGCGCGGCGATCTTGCCGCGCTGCTCGACCATCTTGGCCAGGGCCTGCTCGGCCTCGGCCAGCTTGGCGCGTTCCTTCTCCAGCACTTCGGCCGGGGCCTTGGCGACGAAGCCTTCGTTGGCCAGCTTGCCGCCGACACGCTTGACTTCACCTTCCAGGCGGCCGATCTCCTTGTCCAGGCGCGCCAGTTCGGCGTCCTTGTCGATCAGCCCGGCCATCGGCACCAGCACTTCCATCTCGCCGACCAGAGTGGTGGCGGACATCGGTGCTTCTTCACCTGCAGCCAGCACACGCACCGACTCCAGCTTGGCCAGCTTGTTCAGCAGCGGCTCGAAGTCGGCCAGGCGGCGTTGATCTTCCGCCGAAGCGTTGGCCACGATGATATCGATGCGCTTGGCCATGGAAATCTTCATCTCGCCACGGATCTGGCGTACGCCGAGCATCAACTGCTTGACCCACTCGATGTCGCCTTCGGCGGCGGCGTCGATGCGGCTGTCATTGGCCACCGGCCAGGGTTGCAGCATCAGGGTCTCGCCCTGCACGCCGGCCTGGCCCTTGATGCGCTGCCAGATTTCTTCGGTGATGAAGGGCATGAAGGGGTGAGCCAGGCGCAGGATCACTTCCAGCACGCGCACCAGGGTGCGGCGAGTGCCACGCTGGCGCTCGATGGGCGCGTTCTCGTCCCACAGCACCGGCTTGACCAGTTCCAGGTACCAGGCGCAGTACTGATCCCAGACGAACTCATAGAGCGCCTGGGTAGCCAGGTCGAAGCGGAAGGCGTCGAGCTGGCGGGTGACTTCGGCTTCGGTGCGCTGCAACTGGCTGATGATCCAGCGATCCACCGAGGACAGCTCGACTTCTTCGCCATTCACGCCGGTGTCCTGGCCATCGGTGTTCTCGATGACGAAGTTGGCGGCGTTCCACAGCTTGTTGCAGAAGTTGCGGTAACCCTCGACGCGGCCCATGTCGAACTTCACGTCGCGGCCGGTGGTGGCCAGCGAGCAGAAGGTGAAGCGCAGGGCATCGGTGCCGTAGCTGGCGATGCCTTCGGGGAACTCGGCCTTGGTCTGCTTGGCGATCTTCTCGGCCAGCTTGGGCTGCATCATGCCGCTGGTGCGTTTTTCCAGCAGTTCGTCGAGGGTGATGCCGTCGACGATGTCCAGTGGGTCGAGCACGTTGCCCTTGGACTTGGACATCTTCTGCCCCTGGCCGTCACGCACCAGGCCGTGCACGTACACGGTCTTGAACGGAATCTGCCCGGTCAGGTGGGTCGACAGCATGATCATCCGGGCGACCCAGAAGAAGATGATGTCGAAGCCGGTGACCAGCACGTCGGTGGGGTGGAAGGTCTTGAGGAAATCGGTCTGCTGCGGCCAGCCGAGGGTGGAGAAGGTCCACAGGCCGGAGCTGAACCAGGTGTCGAGCACGTCTTCATCCTGGCGCAGAACAGCATCGCCGAGGTTGTGCTTGGCGCGTACTTCCGCTTCGTCACGGCCAACATAGACGTTGCCGGCCTCGTCGTACCAGGCCGGAATGCGGTGGCCCCACCACAGCTGACGGCTGATGCACCAGTCCTGGATGTCGCGCATCCAGCTGAAGTACATGTTTTCGTACTGCTTGGGCACGAACTGGATTTCGCCACTCTCGACCACGGCGATGGCCTTCTCGGCCAGTGGCTTGGTGGAGACGTACCACTGGTCGGTCAGCCAGGGTTCGATCACGGTGCCGGAGCGGTCGCCTTTCGGCACCTTCAGCGCGTGGTCTTCGATCTTTTCCAGTAGGCCGGCGGCCTCGAAGGCGGCGACGATCTGCTTGCGCGCCTCGAAGCGATCCAGCCCGGCGAACTGCGCCGGAATGTTGGCTTCGATCTGCTCGTTGACGCTGCCGTCGAGGTTGAACACCTGGGCAGTGGCCAGCACCGCGGCGTTCTTGTCGAAAATGTTGATCAGCGGCAGGTTGTGGCGCTTGCCCACTTCGTAGTCGTTGAAGTCGTGCGCCGGGGTGATCTTCACGCAGCCGGTGCCGAATTCCGGGTCGCAGTAGTCGTCGGCGATGATCGGGATGCGACGGCCCACCAGCGGCAGTTCGACGTAGCTGCCGATCAGCGCCTTGTAGCGCTCGTCTTCCGGATGCACGGCCACGGCGCTGTCGCCGAGCATGGTTTCCGGGCGGGTGGTGGCGACGATCAGGTAGTCATTGCCTTCGGCGGTCTTCTTGCCGTCGGCCAGCGGGTAGCGCAGGTTCCACAGCGAGCCTTTCTCGTCGTGGTTTTCCACTTCCAGATCGGAGATGGCGGTGTGGAACTTGGTGTCCCAGTTGACCAGGCGCTTGCCGCGGTAGATCAGGCCATCGTCGTGCAGGCGGACGAAGGCTTCCTTGACCGCTTCGGACAGGCCGTCGTCCATGGTGAAGCGCTCGCGCGACCAGTCCACCGAACTGCCCAAACGGCGGATCTGCCGGGTGATGGTGCCGCCGGACTGGTTCTTCCATTCCCAGACTTTCTCCAGGAATTTCTCGCGGCCCAGGTCGTGACGACCGATGCCCTGCGCGGCGAGCTGGCGCTCCACCACCATTTGCGTGGCGATACCGGCGTGGTCGGTGCCCGGCTGCCACAGGGTGTTGCGGCCCTGCATGCGGCGGAAGCGGATCAGCGCATCCATGATGGCGTTGTTGAAGCCGTGACCCATGTGCAGGCTGCCGGTGACGTTCGGCGGCGGGATCATGATGGTGTACGGCTCACCATGACCTTGCGGGGCGAAGTAGTTGTTCTTCTCCCAGGTCTGGTACCAGTTGGATTCGATGGCGTGCGGCTGGTAGGTCTTGTCCATGCGCGGCGGGACCCTTGTGACGGCTGATCAGGAAAAACCGGGGATTATAAAGGCAAAGCTGTATTTATGGGCTGAGAGTTTGCGGCTCGCGCCGTAGCTCGGACGCAATCTTGCGAGGTTCCCCGGATTGCATCCGGGCTGCGGGGCTTGGATGGGTTACTTGCGCGGCGGCAGCAGGCGCGGCAGACGGGCTTCGAGGCGGCGCTTGAGCTCGGCTTCGATCTGCGGCACGAAATCGTCGATCACATCCTGCAGGATCAATTGCGCGGCGGCGCGCAGTTCGCCGCTCAGGTGCTGCAGCTCGCGGGCGCTGTCGTGCAGGCGCGGCTCCAGGCTGGCTCGCACGGCCTCACGGGTCGGCGCGGTGGTGGCTTTGGGCGCTGGCGCGGGCTTCGCGGGCGGCGTCGCGTGGAAGGGCGGCGGCGGCCCTGGTGGCGCGCTGACGATATCGGACAGCACGGGGATGCTGTCCGGGTCGAGCGAGTCGATCAGCAGTGACGGCTCGCTGCTGTTGTCGCCCAGCAGCTCGCGAATCGACTCCAGGTCGTGCAGTAGCTGAGCGGGCTTTTGCGGAGGCTTGGGGGTGTCCATGGTGATCGACGCAGCGGGTAAGAGGGCTGGGGTGACGAGAATTGTGAGCGTCGCTGCAGGCTAAAGTTCGACGCGCTTGGGATCATACCCGCGCTGGCGATAGGTACGGAAATTCTCGCGACAGGCGCTGAGCAGTTCGGGCTGCTGGTTGACGATCTCGATGATGCGGGAAAACCGTTCGACATGGGGCGACAGGCTGCTGCCGAGGTTGATCAGCACGCCCTGTTCGCTGCTGGGTACTTCGTCGGTGCCCAGTACCACCGGCGACAGCGGCGCGTCGGCATGCAGATCGTGGGGCACGAAACGTTCGGCCTTGAAGCGCCAGAGCAACTCGTCGAGCTCGCCGCACTGTGCCTCGTCGCTGCCACGCAGGAACACCGGCAGGCCGGCGCTCCAGGCCTTCAGCGCCAACTGGCAGGCCGCGCGCAAGCGACCTTCGGCATCAGCAGAGGAGAGGACGTAGAACTCGATTCTGGGCATGGTGGGCAAGTCTCAAGCTTCAAGCGGCAAGCTGCAAGAAAAAGCAGGGGCACGTCGATGTTCCGAAGTGCCCCGTTGGCTGGGTTGCAGGGCTGTTACTTGGCGCTTGCGGCTTGCGGCTTGCGGCTGCTTTCGCTGCGATCCAGCAGATACTGGGTCAGCAGCGGTACCGGTCGGCCAGTGCCGCCCTTGTCCTTGCCGCCGCTGATCCAGGCGGTGCCAGCGATGTCCAGGTGCGCCCAGTGGAAGTTCTTGGCGAAGCGCGACAGGAAGCAGCCGGCGGTGATGGTGCCAGCCTTCGGCCCGCCGATGTTGGCGATGTCGGCGAAGGGGCTGTCCAACTGCTCCTGATACTCGTCGTACAGCGGTAGTTGCCAGGCGCGGTCGTCGGCGCTTTCACCCGCCTTGAGGATCTGCTTGATCAGCGTGTCGTTATTGCCCATCAGGCCGGAGACGTTGCTGCCCAGGGCGACGATGCAGGCGCCGGTGAGGGTGGCGATGTCGATCACCGCCTGCGGCTTGAAGCGCTCGGCGTAGGTCAGGGTGTCGCACAGCACCAGGCGGCCTTCGGCGTCGGTGTTGAGGATTTCCACGGTCTGCCCGCTCATGGTGGTGACGATATCGCCGGGGCGGGTGGCGCGGCCGCTGGGCATGTTCTCGGCGCAGGCCAGCAGGCACACCAGGTTGATCGGCAGTTGCAGTTCGAGCACCGCCTTGAGGGTGCCGAACACACTGGCGGCGCCGCACATGTCGTACTTCATCTCGTCCATGCTGGCGGCCGGCTTGATGCTGATGCCGCCGGTGTCGAAGGTGATGCCCTTGCCGACGAGGGCGAAGGGTTTGTCGTCCTTCTTGCCGCCCTGGTAGTGCATGACGATCATCCGTGGCGGCTGCTCGCTGCCCTGGGCCACGGCGAGGAAGGCGCCGGCGCCCAGCTCCTTGAGCTTCTTCTCGTCGAGGATTTCCACCTTGAGGTTCTTGTGCGCCTTGCCCAGAGCCTTGGCCTCTTCGGCCAGGTAGCTGGGGTGGCACAGGTTCGGCGGCAGGTTGCCCAGATCCTTGGTGAAGGCCACGCCCGTGGCGATGGCGCGGGCATGCTGCAGGGCGCGTTCGGCATCGGCCAGCTCGGCCTTGTCGACCACCAGCGTGATTTTCTTCAGGGCACGCGGGTCGCTCTTCTTGCTCTTGAACTGCTCGAACAGGTAGCTGCCGTCGGCCAGGGTTTCCATGATCAGGCGAGTCTTGCCGTAGGCATCACGGCCCTTGACCTTGAGCTCGCCCAGAGCCAGCAGGGCGTCGCCGCCGCCCAGGCCCTTGAGCACACCGTGCACGCTGGCAACCAACTTGCGCAGTTGGCGGTCGGACAGATCGCCCTTGCCACAGCCCACCAGCAGCACGCGCTCGGCCTTGAGCCCCGGCAGACCGTGCAGTAGCAGGGTCTGGCCCGGCTTGCCAGCGAGGTCGCCACGCTTGAGTACCGCCGTGATCGCGCCGTTGCTGGCTTGGTCGACGGCCTTGGCGGCATCACCCAGCTTGCGGCCTTCGCCGATGGTGACGACCAGGGTGGCGGTCTTCAGGGTTTCCGGGCGGGTGCTTTTGACGAGAAATTCCATATTGAGCTGTCCCCAAGACAAAGAGTCGGGTTTGACGGATAATGGCCGCCATTTTTTCGAGGGCCCACCCTGCGGTGGGCCGGCAAGTAGGTGCGGCTAGTTTGAGCGCTCGCGCCTGAGCCTGACAACCCTGGAGCGTCCGGTTTGATCGTCTTCCGTTATCTGTCCCGCGAAGTGTTGGTGACCCTCAGCGCGGTGAGCGCCGTGCTGCTGGTGATCATCATGAGCGGTCGTTTCATCAAGTACCTGGCCCAGGCGGCGCAGGGCGTGCTCGACCCGAGCGTGCTGTTTTTGATCATGGGCTACCGGATTCCCGGTTTCCTGCAACTGATCCTGCCGCTTGGCCTGTTCCTCGGCTTTCTGCTGGCATACGGCCGCCTGTATCTGGACAGCGAAATGACCGTGCTGTCGGCTACCGGCGTCAGTCAGCAGCGCCTGACTGTCTACAGCATGGCGCCGGCCCTGATCGTCGCCCTGCTGGTCGGCTGGCTGAGCATGGGCCTGGCGCCGCAAGGCGTGGCCGGGGTGGCGCGCATTCTCAGCGAGCAGGATGCCCTGACCGAACTGGATACCCTGGTGCCCGGGCGCTTCCAGTCGCTGCGCGATGGTTCGCGGGTGACCTACTCGCAGGAGCTGTCTGCCGATCGCAGCGAGCTGCGTGGTGTGTTCATGTCGGAGAAGCGTTTCTCCTCCGACGGCCGCTCCGAGCGCGGCACCACCGTGCTGGTGGCTGAAAGTGGCCGCCAGGAAATTCACCCGGACGGCAGTCGCTATCTGATACTGGAGAACGGCTATCGCTATGACGGTGAGCCGGGCGAGGCCGATTACCGTGCCATTCGCTACGACACCTACGGTGTGCTGCTGCCCAAGCCCGAGGTGGCACTCGAGGCCAACGAGCGCGAGGCGATCCCGACCCGCGACCTGTTCGGCAGCGACGATCCGGTGATGCAGGCCGAGCTGCAATGGCGTCTGTCCCTGCCGCTGCTGGTGTTCGTGGTCACCCTGTTGGCGGTGCCGCTGTCCAAGGTCAATCCGCGCCAGGGGCGCTTTCTCAAGCTGCTGCCGGCGATCTTCCTCTACATGACCTACCTGGGCTTGCTGATCGCCGCCCGTGGCGCGCTGGACAAGGGCAAGCTGCCGCCAGCCTTGGGCTTGTGGTGGGTGCACCTGATCTTCCTGGCCATCGGCCTGATCCTGCTTTATTGGGAGCGTTTGAGCCTGTGGTGGGCCAGTCGTCGCGTGTCGGAGGTGGCCCATGGCTAAGCTGGATCGTTATATCGGTGTGCAGGTATTCATCGCCATCCTGGCGGTGCTGGGCATCATCCTCGGCCTGGCGCTGCTGTTCGCTTTCATCGACGAGCTGGGTGATCTGAACAAGGGCGACTACGGCCTGCCGCAGGCGCTGTGGTACGTCCTGCTGACCGCGCCGCGCCGCGCCTACGACATGTTGCCGATGGCCGCGTTGATCGGCTGCCTGATCGGGCTCGGCTCCCTGGCCAGCAGCAGCGAACTGACCGTCATGCGTGCCGCGGGTGTCTCCATCGCGCGTATTTCCTGGGCGGTGATGAAACCCATGCTGGCCTTGCTGTTGGTCGGCATTCTGATCGGCGAATACGTGGCGCCCTGGACCGAGAACCAGGCCCAGGCCAGCCGCGCCATCGCTCAGGGTGGTGCGCAGGCGCAGAGTTCCAAGCGTGGCCTGTGGCATCGCCAAGGGCAGGAGTATGTGCACATCAACGTGGTACGCGCCGATGGCACCCTGCTGGGGGTGACCCGTTATCGCTTCGACGACGAGCGCCGCCTGCAGTCCTCCAGCTTCGCGCGCCGTGCCGAATTCAATGACGGTCACTGGTTGCTGCAGGATGTGAAGACCACGCACCTGTATGCCGATCACTCCGAGGTCAGTCAGCAGGACGAGGAACGCTGGGACATCGAACTCAATCCGCAACTGCTGGGCACGGTGGTGATGGAGCCAGAGGCGCTGTCGGTCACCGGCCTGTGGCAATACATCCACTACCTGGCGGATCAGGGCTTGAACAACGCACGCTACTGGCTGGCGTTCTGGAGCAAGGTGCTGCAGCCGCTGGTTACCGCTGCACTGGTGCTGATGGCGATTTCCTTCATCTTCGGTCCGCTGCGTTCGGTGACCCTGGGACAGCGGGTCTTCACCGGTGTACTGGTGGGCTTCATCTTCCGCATCGCTCAGGATCTGCTGGGGCCGTCCAGCCTGGTGTTCGGCTTCTCGCCGCTGCTGGCGGTGCTGGTGCCGGCCGGTGTCTGTGCCTTGGCTGGGGCCTGGTTGTTGCGACGCGCTGGCTGAGGTTGGCGGACATGAAAAAGCCGGTTCACTGAACCGGCTTTTTTGTGCCTGTGCCGGGCTATTTCTTATGCACGTTCTTCGGCAGTTGCACCATGCGGCTGTCCGAATAGGCGTCATGCCAGGTGCGGCCCTGCTTGTCCCAGAGCATCCACAGGAAGCCGAGGCCGGCGAACAGCCAGGAGCCGATGGCGACCACGAAACGCAGCAGGGCCTGCCACAGGTCGATGGCCGTGCCGTCGGCGTTCTGGATGCGCAGTCCCCAGGCTTGCATACCCAGGGTCTGACCGTTGTGCGTCCAGAACTTGGCGAAGAAGCCGAACAGGCTCAACAACACCAGGCTGGCCAGCAGGGGGTCGTGGTCGAGCGCACCCTGTTGCGACATGGTCAGCAGTTTGTCGCTACCGAAGATCAGGCGCAGGATGCCCTGTTGATAGATGAGCGTGACCACCATCATCAGTGCGACGCAGAGCAGGGAATCGTAAAAGAGGGCAGCCAGTCGGCGGATCGGACCGGCAGAGGGGAAGTCGCCCTGTGGGCGTAGCTGATGTCTCGGCATGATGAGCTCGCTGTAATGGACTGCGCGCCATTCTAACCGGGACTGCTGGCAGGATATAAAAAACCCCTGATGTTGCCATCAGGGGTTTTCGAGGAAGTCTCAGCTGACTACCTGAACCTTGTCAGCCTGCATGCCTTTCTGGCCTTGCACGGCTTCAAAGGTGACCTTCTGGCCTTCTTTCAGGCTGCGGAAGCCAGTGCCTTCGATAGCGCGGAAGTGCACGAACAGATCCGGACCGCTTTCGGGAGTGATGAAGCCGAAGCCTTTCTCGTCGTTGAACCACTTGACGGTGCCGGTTTGACGATTCGACATGTCTTTTTCCTTGAAACTAGTAGTTGATGACAGCCTCCAGCGAAATGCCATGGAGGACTGAGACTGGTTGCAAGGAGTAATAGAAGTCGAGCGGGATGTAGCGGATCAAATGATCTGCCGCACCTGAGTCACGATTCACGGCGACCCATGCAAACAGTTCGGCCACTCTACGCTAACTTTTATGCACTTGCCAACCCCCTGCCAGCGCTGCTGCGCCAGGGTTTGCAAGGGTATCGACGTGCCTTGTCGAATGCGTGTTGAAGAGGTGTTGCGCAAGGCTGCTGAAGAGCCTCGAGAAGATGATGGTGCCCCGGGGGAGACTCGAACTCCCACTCCTTTCGAAAACGGATTTTGAATCCGCCGCGTCTACCGATTCCGCCACCGGGGCACAATGGCGGCGCAGTATAGGGATGCGCCTGGCGCCGGTCAATCGGCGTCTTTGCAGCTTCGATCTGCCGCACCTGAAGTGCTGTGCAGGATTGATAACTTAGTCGCGCTGTATGACGAGCCAAGGAATAAAATCTGGCCTGTCATAAAGATTGGCAGGCATCTCGTTTATAGCGGTGCTTTCGGAAGTGGAATTCGTTCTCAGGGGGGAGGGGGCTTGGCTAATGTTTGGCGACAGTCCGTGTTCGTTATGCTGCTGGCATTCGTCCCGCTGGTGCAGGCCGAAACCCTGACCTATGCGGTGACGGATGAAGGCTGGGAGCCCTACTGGATCGTGGAGGACGGGCGCGTCGAGGGCATTCTGCACGATGTCATGCTCGCGCTGGGCGAGCGTCTACCCGTGCAGCTCGAGGCCAGCCATCCGCTGCCGCCGCTGCGTGCGCAGAAGCTGTTTCGTGAGGGGCATCTGCAGATCGAATGCTGTGTGAGCCAGTTGTGGCGCGCGGAGCCAGAGCAGGCCGAGGCGTCGTTGTGGACGGTGCCGGTGCTCGAGGCGCAGGAGATCCTGCTGTTCCCGCCCGGCAAGGCCTTTCCCTATCGGGGGCTCGAAGATTTGCGCGGGCGCGCCATCGCCACGGTGCGCGGTTATGGCTATGCCGGGGCCGGCACCTTCACGCGGGTCGATGGTGCCGATGCGGCTGCCTTGATCTATCTGGTGGCTCAGGGGCGAAGCGAGGCTGGCATCATCGACCGCCTGGAGTGGCGCTATCTGCTGCGCAAGGACGCGCGCTTGAGTTTGCCGCGCTGGCAGGTCGAGCAAGGGCCAGTCATCCACAGCTCGCAGTTGCGGCTCAGGCTGCATCGCGATTACCGGCAGTGGCTCGGCAGCATGGATGCGGCCATCCGCAGCATGCAGCAAGACGGCACCCTGGCGCGTATCGTCGCCCGCTACGCGCCCTGACCACTGCCAGGCCCACATGGTCGGGGAGGGGGAATTCCGGTAAGCTTTGCCGCCCTGCTGAATGACCCTCCATTGCCCATGCGTGTTGCCGACTTCCATTTCGATCTTCCCGAGTCGTTGATTGCCCGTCACCCTCTGGCCGAACGCCGAGCCAGCCGCCTGTTGCAGCTCGACGGGCCGACAGGAGCGCTGCGCCATGGCCGTTTCACCGATCTGCTGGAGCAATTGCGCCCTGGCGATCTGATGGTGTTCAACAACACCCGGGTGATTCCGGCGCGGCTGTTCGGGCAGAAGGCCTCGGGTGGCAAGCTGGAGATTCTGGTCGAGCGGGTGCTGGATCAGACCCGGGTGCTGGCGCACGTGCGGGCCAGCAAGTCGCCCAAGCCGGGCTCGAGCATCCTCATCGAGGGTGGTGGCGAGGCGCAGATGGTGGCGCGTCACGATGCCCTGTTCGAGCTGGACTTCGCCGAGCCGGTGCTACCGTTGCTGGAGCGGGTCGGGCACATGCCGCTGCCGCCTTATATAGACAGGCCGGATGACGAGGCTGACCGCGAGCGCTATCAGACCGTCTATGCGCAGAAGGCTGGAGCCGTGGCGGCGCCAACCGCTGGTCTGCACTTCGATGACGAGCTGCTGGCGGCGATCCGCGCCAAGGGCGTGGACAGCGCCTTCGTCACCCTGCACGTGGGCGCCGGCACCTTCCAGCCGGTGCGGGTCGAGCGCATCGAGGATCACCACATGCACAGCGAATGGCTGGAGGTGAGCCAGGACGTCGTCGATGCCATCGCCGCCTGCCGGGCGCGTGGCGGTCGGGTGATCGCGGTGGGCACCACCAGCGTGCGCTCGCTGGAGACGGCAGCGCGCGATGGCGAGCTCAAGCCCTTCAGCGGCGACACCGATATCTTCATCTACCCAGGGCGCCCCTTCCATGTGGTCGATGCCCTGGTGACCAACTTCCACCTGCCCGAGTCGACCCTGCTGATGCTGGTGTCGGCCTTCGCCGGCTACGCCGAGACCATGGCGGCCTACCGCGAGGCGGTGGCGCAGGGCTATCGCTTCTTCAGTTACGGTGATGCCATGTTCATCACCCGCAATCCCGCCGCGCGCGGGCCCGAGGTTTGAGTATGTCGCGCACCTGTCGCATGTCCTTCGAGTTGCTGGCCACCGACGGCAAGGCCCGCCGTGGCCGCCTGACCTTCCCGCGTGGCGTGGTCGAAACCCCGGCCTTCATGCCGGTGGGCACCTATGGCACGGTCAAGGGCATGTTGCCGCGCGATGTCGAGGGCATCGGCGCGCAGATCATCCTCGGCAATACCTTCCACCTGTGGCTGCGTCCGGGCATGGAGGTGATCAAGAAGCATGGCGACCTGCACGACTTCATGCAGTGGCAGGGGCCGATCCTCACCGACTCCGGCGGCTTCCAGGTGTTCAGCCTGGGGGCGATGCGCAAGATCAAGGAGGAGGGCGTGTACTTCGCCTCGCCGGTCGATGGCGCCAAGGTGTTCATGGGGCCGGAAGAGTCGATGCAGGTGCAGCGTGACCTGGGCTCGGACATCGTGATGATCTTCGACGAGTGCACGCCATACCCGGCCGAGTTCGACGTGGCCAAGCGCTCCATGGAGCTGTCGCTGCGCTGGGCCAAGCGCTCCAAGGTCGCCCATGGCGAGAGCACGGCGGCGCTGTTCGGCATCGTCCAGGGTGGGATGCATGAAGAGCTGCGCATGCGCTCGCTGGAAGGGTTGTGCGAGATCGACTTCGACGGCCTGGCCATCGGCGGGTTGTCGGTGGGCGAGCCCAAGGAAGAGATGATCCGCGTGCTGGATTTCCTGCCACCACAGATGCCGGCGGACAAACCGCGCTACCTGATGGGGGTGGGCAAGCCGGAGGATCTGGTCGAGGGTGTGCGCCGTGGCGTGGACATGTTCGACTGCGTGATGCCGACCCGTAATGCGCGCAATGGCCACCTGTTCGTCGATACCGGGGTGGTGAAGATCCGCAACGCGGTGCACAAGCACGACGACTCGCCGCTGGATCCAACCTGCGACTGCTACACCTGCAAGAACTTCTCCCGCGCCTACCTGCATCATCTGGACAAATGCGGCGAAATGCTCGGTAGCATGCTCAATACCATCCACAACTTGCGGCATTATCAGCGGGTCATGGCTGGTTTGCGCGAGGCTATCGGACAGGGTACATTGGCCGCCTTTGTCGAAGCCTTCTATGCCAAGCGCGGCCTGCCTGTGCCGCCCTTGGACTGACCCTCTCACGTTTTCAAGAAGTCCTTTCCCATTAGGAGTGTTACATGAGCTTTTTCATTCCCGCCGCCTACGCTGACACCGCTGCGGCTGCAGGCCCTGCCGGCACTGGTTTCGAGTGGGTGTTCCTGATCGGTTTCCTGGTCATCTTCTACCTGATGATCTGGCGCCCGCAGGCCAAGCGTGCCAAGGAGCACAAGAACCTGCTCGGCAGCCTGCAGAAGGGTGACGAAGTGGTCACCAGCGGCGGTATCGCCGGCAAGGTGACCAAGGTGGCCGACGACTTCGTGGTGATCGAGGTGTCCGACAGCGTCGAGCTGAAGTTCCAGAAGCAGGCCATCGCCGCGACCCTGCCCAAGGGCACGCTGAAAGCCATCTGATTCGGTTATTGGTTCTTTCCATTCCACGGGGCGCTTTCAGCGCCCCGTGTCTTAGACGGGTAGCCCGTTCATGCTCAATAAATATCCTCTGTGGAAGTACCTGTTGATCCTCGCCGTACTGGCGGTGGGTCTGGTGTATTCCATTCCCAACCTCTATCCGGACGATCCTGCCATACAGATCAGTGGCGCCAGCACGGCGCTGAGCATCCAGCAGGCGGATCTCGATCGTGCCAGCAAGGCGCTGCAGGACGCCGGCATCGCGGTCAAGGCCGCTAGCCTGTCCCAGAGCGGCCATGCCGGCCTGATCCGCCTGACCAAGCAGGATGACCAGTTGCCGGCCAAGGACGTGGTGCGTCGTGTGCTCGGCGATGACTACGTGGTGGCGTTGAACCTGGCGCAGACCACGCCCGACTGGCTGCGCAGCCTGGGCGCCAGCCCGATGAAGTTGGGGCTGGATCTGTCCGGTGGCGTGCACTTCCTGCTGGAAGTCGACATGGACAAGGCGCTGGATGTACGCCGCAAGGTCTACGAAGGCGAAATCAAGAGCCTGCTGCGCAAGGAGCGCGTGCGCTATCGCAGCATGCCGGAAAGCAATGGCCGCATTCAGCTCGGCTTTGCCGACAGCGATACGCTGGACAAGGCCGAGCGCCTGATCCGCAAGGATTACAAGGACTTCGAGCTGAGCACCGTCGAGCGCGGTGACCAGCAGGTGCTGCAACTGGCGCTGACCCAGGCGAAGATCGCCGAGATTCGTGAATACTCGATCAAGCAGAACCTGACCACGGTGCGCAACCGGGTCAACGAACTGGGCGTGGCCGAGCCGCTGGTACAGCGCCAGGGCGCCAACCGCATCGTGGTCGAGCTGCCCGGTGTGCAGGACACCGCCGAGGCCAAGCGTATCCTCGGCAAGACCGCCAACCTGGAATTCCGTCTGCAGGCGCCGCTGGATGCCTCCAGGGCTTCGACCGAAACCTTCGAGTTCCGTGAGGCGGGGCGCCCGCCCGTGCAGCTCGAGCGCGATCTGATCATCACTGGTGATCAGGTCACCGATGCCCAGGCCAGCTTCGACGAGAACGGTCGCCCGCAGGTGAACATTCGTCTGGATGGGCATGGCGGCGACCTGATGAGTCGCGCCACGCGCAACAACGTCGGGCGCAGCATGGCCGTGGTGTTCATCGAGCAGAAGCCGGTGACCCGCTATGTGCGCAAGACCGTCAACGGTGTCGAGCAGGAAGTGGCGGTGCCCTCGTTCGTCGAGGAGAAGAAGGTCATCAGCCTGGCAACCATCCAGTCGCCGCTAGGCAGCCAATTCCGCATCACCGGCCTGAACGGCCAGGGTGAGTCCTCGGAACTGGCGCTGCTGCTGCGTGCCGGTGGCCTGGCCGCGCCGATGTACTTCGCCGAAGAACGCACCATCGGCCCGAGCCTGGGCGCCGAGAACATCGCCAAGGGCATCGAGTCCACCGAATGGGCGATGATCTTCGTCACCCTGTTCATCATCGCCATCTATCGCTTCTTCGGTGTGCTGGCGGCTGTGGCGCTGGCCTTCAACTTGGTGTTGCTGGTCGGCATGATGTCGATCTTCGGCGCCACCCTGACCCTGCCGGGTATCGCCGGTATCGTACTGACCCTGGGTATGGCGGTGGATGCCAACGTGCTGATCTTCTCGCGCATACGCGAGGAGCTGGCCAATGGCCTGCCGGTGCAGCGTGCCCTGCACGAGGGTTTCGACCGTGCCTTCTCGGCGATTCTCGACAGTAACCTGACCACGCTGCTGGTCGGTCTCATTCTGTTCTTCATGGGCACTGGCCCGGTCAAGGGCTTCGCCGTGACCATGTCGATCGGCATCGTCACCTCGATGTTCACTGCCATCATATTCACCCGTGCCATGGTCAATCTGATCTTCGGTGGTCGTAACTTCAAGAAGCTGTGGATCTGAGGGGCCAGCCATGACCAAGTCAACCATTCGTTTCATGGCGGTGCGCAACATCGCCTTTTCCATTACGGTCGTACTGACGCTGATCGGCCTGGGCGCGTTGTTCGCCAAGGGCCTCAACTTCGGCCTGGATTTCACTGGTGGTACGCTGATCGAACTGCAGTTCGAGCAGGCGGCCAATCTGGATAACATCAAGGCCGAGCTGGGCCAGGCCGGTTATGCCGATGCCATGGTGCAGAACTTCGGTGCCAGCACCGATGTGCTGGTGCGCCTGGCTGGTGACGAGGCCGATCTCGGTAACCGTGTCGCCGAGGCGCTGCGCGCGGCTGACAGTGCCAAGTTCGAGGTCAAGCGGGTCGAGTTCGTCGGTCCGCAGGTCGGCGAAGAGCTGCGCGACAAGGGCGGTATCGCCATGCTCCTGGCGCTGGGTGGTGTGCTGCTGTACCTGGCCTTCCGCTTCCAGTGGAAGTTCGGCATGGGCGCCATCGCCTCGCTGGTGCATGACGTCATCATCACCCTGGGTGTGCTGGCCTTCTTCCAGGTGCCCTTCGACCTGACGGTGCTGGCTGCAGTGCTGGCGATGATCGGTTACTCGCTCAACGACACCATCATCATCTACGACCGGATTCGCGAGAACTTCCGCATGCTGCGCAAGGCGTCGCTGATCGAGAACATCGATATCTCGGTCACCCAGACCCTGCTGCGTACCATCGCCACGTCGCTGTCCACCGCCCTGGCGTTGCTGGCGCTGCTGTTCTTCGGTGGCGACGCGCTGGCAGGCTTTGCCCTGACGCTGCTGATCGGTGTGGTGGTCGGCACCTACTCCTCGGTGTATATCGGGGCCGTGGTGCTGGTGTGGCTGAAGCTGACCGTGGAAGATCTGATCCCGCCTGCGGTCGAGGCCGAGGCTGACGACGGACGGCCCTGAGGCCCGTATCGCCTGGGGCTCAGGCGATGTGATGGAGTTCATGAAACCTGACGAAGGCCGCGGCAAGTCGAACTTGCCGCGGCCTTCGGCTGTCCTAGGCAGGGAGAAGGGCGCACCGCGCCGTGCTAGGAGACAATAATCATGAACAAGTCGATGTTGGTAGGTGCCGTACTGGGTGCTGTGGGTGTGACGGCGGGTGGGGCGGTTGCCACTTACAGCCTTGTCGATCGTGGCCCGTCTTACGCAGAGGTGCTGGCGGTCACGCCAGTCAAGGAAACCATCAAGACCCCGCGCGAAGTGTGCAAGGACGTTACCGTGACGCGCCAGCGTCCGGTGCAGGATCAGCACCAGATCGCCGGTACGGCGATCGGCGCTATTGCCGGTGGTCTGCTGGGTAACCAGATCGGCGGTGGTAACGGCAAGAAGATCGCCACTGTTGCCGGTGCCATTGGTGGTGGTTATGCCGGCAACAAGGTTCAGGAAGGCATGCAGGCCCGTGACACCTATACCACTACGGAAACCCGCTGCAACACGGTCACCGACACCAGCGAGAAAGTGGTCGGCTATGACGTGAAGTATCAATTGGGTGAGAAGGTCGGCAACGTGCGCATGGATCGCGATCCCGGCAGCCAGATTCCAGTCAACAAGCAGGGCGAGTTGGTGCTGGTGCAGCAGGCGCAATAAATTCAGTGCAATAAAAAACGCCCCTCGGGGCGTTTTTTATTGGCGTTGCATCGGGCTCGGGCCGCGTCAGCGCTTCATCGAGGGCGCCAGGTGCGGTTGGATCGCGGTCAGCACGGCCTTGAAGCACTTGGTGTTGCCGGCGACGATCTGGCCTTTCTCGAGGAATTCGTGGCCGCCAGTGAAATCGCTCACCAGGCCGCCGGCTTCCTGGATCAGCAGGGCGCCTGCAGCCATGTCCCACTCGGATAGGCCGAATTCCCAGAACGCATCGAAGCGGCCAGCGGCGACGTAAGCCAGATCCAGGCTGGCGGCACCGGCGCGGCGTATGCCGGCGGTCTGCCCGGTCAGGCTGCGGAACATGCCCAGGTAGTTCTCCAGGTGGTCGAGCTGGCCGTCACGGAAGGGGAAGCCGGTGCCCAGCAGGGCGCCATCGAGGCTCTTGCGGCTGCTCACGCGCAGGCGGCGGCCATTGAGGGCGGCGCCACGGCCGCGGCTGGCGGTGAATTCTTCCTGGCGCACCGGGTCGAGGACGATGGCGTGCTCGAGGCGCCCGCGATATTTGCAGGCGATGCTGATGGCGAAGTGCGGTACGCCGCGGACGAAGTTGGTGGTGCCGTCGAGTGGGTCGATGATCCACTGATAGTCAGCGCCTTCGCCACTGCCTTCCAGCACGCCGCCTTCCTCGCCCAGGAAGCTGTGGGTCGGGTAGGCCTTGCGGATGGCCTGGACGATCATCAGCTCGGCGGCCTTGTCGACTTCGGTGACGTAGTCCTTGGCATCCTTCTCGTCGACCGAGATGACATCCAGGCGCTCGATGGAGCGAAAGATCATTTCACCGGCGCTGCGGGCGGCGCGCAGGGCGATATTCAGCATGGGCTGCATGGGAGGTTCACCTGGGGCGTTAAAGAAAGCCGGCCATGTTAGCAGAAAAGCGTGGCCGATGAAGCGTCGCCTGCACGCCGATCGTCATGTCGCAGGCCTGCCCGAGGCGGCGCTGCATGGTAATGGTTGTGTGGCTTCGGTAAGATCGTTGGCCCTTTTGCTTGCGTGGATGGTTTGGCCTTGCTGGAAAGAATTCGTGTTGTGCTGGTCGGCACCAGTCATCCGGGTAACATCGGCGGTGCGGCGCGGGCAATGAAGAACATGGGCCTTTCGCGGCTGGTGCTGGTGGCGCCGGAAGATTTTCCCAGCAGCGACGCCGTGGCGCGTGCCTCGGGTGCCACCGATATCCTCGATGCCGCACAGGTGGTCGACACGCTGGAGGAGGCCCTGGTGGGCTGCACCTTGGTAGTCGGTACCAGTGCGCGGGATCGGCGTATTCCCTGGCCCATGCTTGATCCGCGCGAGTGCGGCGTGACCAGTTGCGAGCAGGTCGCTGGCGGTGGCGAAGTGGCGTTGGTGTTCGGTCGTGAATATGCCGGCCTGACCAATGAAGAGCTGCAGCGATGTCAGTATCACGTGCACATTCCATCGAATCCTGAGTTCAGTTCGCTCAATCTGGCGGCAGCGGTGCAGGTGTTGAGCTACGAAGTGCGCATGGCCTGGCTGGCGGCCGAGCAGTTGCCGACCAAGGTGGCCAAGCTGGAAACCACGGCCATGCTCAATACCCAGTTGGCCACAGCCGATGAGCTGGAGTCCTTCTATGGGCACCTGGAGCGCACGCTGGTGGCCATCGGTTTTCTCGATCCGGAGAAGCCGCGGCACCTGATGAGCCGCCTGCGTCGCCTGTACGGGCGCAGCGATGTGAGCAAGCTGGAAATGAACATTCTGCGCGGCATCCTGACCGAAACCGAGAAGGCGGCGCGCGGGGAGCATCACAAGCGGGGAAATACAGATGTTTGAGCGCATGCGGGAAGATATTCAGAGCGTATTCCATCGGGATCCGGCGGCGCGTAATGCCTTTGAGGTGGTCACCTGCTATCCCGGCCTGCACGCCGTATGGCTGCATCGCCTTGCTCACGCCCTGTGGACGTCGGGCTGGAAGTGGCTGGCGCGTGTGGTGTCCAACTTCGGCCGCTGGATGACCGGTATCGAGATCCATCCGGGGGCGAAAATCGGGCGGCGTTTCTTCATCGACCATGGCATGGGTATCGTCATTGGCGAGACCGCCGAGATCGGTAATGACGTGACCCTCTATCAGGGCGTGACCCTGGGCGGCACCAGTTGGAACAAGGGCAAGCGCCATCCCACTTTGGAAGATGGCGTGGTGGTCGGTGCCGGGGCCAAGGTGCTCGGCCCGTTCACCGTCGGTGCCGGGGCCAAGATCGGTTCCAACGCCGTGGTGACCAAGGCAGTGCCGGCTGGCGCCACGGCAGTCGGCATTCCCGGCAAGATCATCGTCAAGTCCGATGACGAGCAGGAAGCCAAGCGTCAGGCCATGGCCGAGAAGATCGGTTTCGATGCCTATGGCGTCGGTCAGGACATGCCCGATCCAGTGGCGCGCGCCATTGGCCAGCTACTCGATCACCTGCATGCCGTCGATGGTCGCCTGGAAGGCATGTGCAAGGCCTTGACCGCACTGGGTAGCGATTACTGCGCCAAGGATCTGCCGGTGCTGCGCGACGAGGATTTCGCTGGCGTGTGCAAGGATCAGCAGCAGGCGGACGACAAGCCGGCGGCCTGATGCGTGTAGGGGTGGCCTCTGCTATCATGCCGCCCCTTCTCCCCGGTTCTCCCGGTCAAACCCGAGTAAATTGATAGGTCTTATAGTTGACTTAAATACTCGGAAAAGCGCATACTCGCCCCCATTCAAATGAATCGTGGTAGAGAGCCATGCGACTGACCACCAAAGGCCGTTACGCCGTTACCGCCATGCTCGACCTGGCGCTGCACGCGCAACATGGGCCTGTCTCTCTCGCTGATATTTCCGAGCGTCAAGGTATCTCCCTGTCCTACCTGGAGCAGTTGTTCGCCAGGTTGCGCCGCAGCAGTCTGGTTTCCAGCGTGCGTGGCCCGGGTGGTGGTTACCAGTTGTCGCGCGAGATGCGCAGCATCCAGGTGGCGCAGGTGATCGATGCGGTCAACGAGTCGGTCGATGCCACGCGCTGCCAGGGGCAGGGCGATTGCCATTCCGGTGACACCTGCCTGACCCACCACCTGTGGTGTGACCTCAGCCAGCAGATTCATGAGTTCCTCAGCGGCATCAGCCTGGCCGATCTGGTCGCGCGCCATGAGGTGCAGGAAGTCGCGTTGCGCCAGGATCAGCGTCGCTGCACTGGCAGAGCCCCGCGTCTGGATCTGGATAAGATTGAAGCGTCCGCCATCGAGTGAGCAGGGCGTTGCCTGATAGGAGAAACCCAATGAAATTACCGATCTATCTCGATTATTCCGCTACCACGCCGGTCGACCCGCGCGTGGCGCAGAAGATGAGCGAGTGCCTGTTGGTCGACGGTAACTTCGGCAACCCGGCTTCGCGCTCCCACGTCTTCGGCTGGAAGGCCGAGGAGGCGGTGGAAAACGCCCGTCGTCAGGTCGCCGAGCTGGTCAATGCCGACCCGCGCGAAATCGTCTGGACCAGCGGTGCCACCGAGTCCGACAACCTCGCCATCAAGGGTGTCGCGCACTTCTACGCCAGCAAGGGCAAGCACATCATCACCTCGAAGATCGAGCACAAGGCGGTGCTGGACACCACCCGTCAGCTCGAGCGTGAAGGCTTCGAGGTCACCTATCTGGAGCCGGGCGAAGATGGTCTGATCACTCCGGCGATGGTTGAAGCAGCGCTGCGCGAGGACACCGTGCTGGTGTCGCTGATGCACGTCAACAACGAAATCGGCACCATCAACGACATCACCGCCATCGGCGAGCTGACCCGCTCTCGTGGTGTGCTGCTGCACGTCGATGCCGCGCAGTCCACCGGCAAAGTGGAGATCGATCTGGAAAAGATGAAGGTCGATCTGATGTCCTTCTCCGCACACAAGACCTACGGCCCGAAAGGCGTCGGCGCGCTGTACGTGCGCCGCAAGCCGCGCGTGCGTCTGGAAGCGCAGACCCACGGTGGTGGTCACGAGCGTGGCATGCGCTCGGGCACCCTGGCCACGCACCAGTGCGTCGGAATGGGCGAGGCCTTCCGTATCGCCAAGGAAGAGATGGCGGCGGAAAATCAGCGCATCACCGCACTGCGTGACCGTTTCTACCGTCAGCTCGAAGACATGGAAGAACTCTATGTCAACGGCAGCCTGACCGCGCGCGTACCGCACAACCTGAACCTGAGCTTCAACTACGTCGAGGGTGAGTCGCTGATCATGGCGCTCAAGGATCTCGCCGTGTCCTCCGGTTCGGCCTGCACCTCGGCTTCCCTGGAGCCCTCCTACGTGCTGCGCGCCCTGGGCCGTAACGATGAGCTGGCGCACAGCTCGATCCGCTTCACCTTCGGTCGCTTCACCAGCGAAGAAGAAGTCGACTACGCCGCTGCCAAGGTGCGCGAAGCCGTGGACAAGCTGCGTGAGTTGTCGCCCCTGTGGGATATGTTCAAAGAAGGTGTCGACCTTTCCTCCGTGGAATGGGCAGCACACTGACAAGCTGCCGAGGCGGATCGCTCGATGGGCGGCCCGCCTGAAGAGCGGCACCTGATGAGAGAGGAAGTACGACATGGCATACAGTGACAAGGTCATCGACCACTACGAAAACCCGCGCAACGTCGGCAAGCTCAATGCCGAGGATCCCGATGTCGGTACCGGCATGGTCGGTGCGCCGGCCTGCGGCGACGTGATGCGCCTGCAGATCAAGGTCAGCGAGAGCGGCGTGATCGAAGACGCCAAGTTCAAGACCTACGGCTGCGGTTCGGCCATCGCCTCCAGCTCCCTCGCCACCGAGTGGATGAAAGGCAAGACCCTGGACGAGGCCGAGAGCATCAAGAACACCCAGCTCGCCGAAGAACTGGCGCTGCCGCCGGTGAAGATCCACTGCTCGGTGCTCGCCGAGGACGCCATCAAGGCGGCCGTGCGCGACTACAAGCAGAAGAAAGGTTTGCTCTGACACGAGGTACGCAATGGCCATCACCATGACTGAAGCTGCCGCTCGCCATGTGCAGCGCTCCCTCGAGGGGCGTGGCAAGGGTGAGGGCATTCGCCTCGGTGTTCGCACCACCGGTTGTTCCGGCCTGGCCTACGTGCTGGAGTTCGTCGACGAACTGGCGGCCGAGGATCAGGTGTTCGAGAACCATGGCGTCAAGGTGATCATCGATCCCAAGAGTCTGGTTTACCTCGACGGCACCGAGCTGGATTTCGTCAAGGAAGGGTTGAACGAAGGTTTCAAGTTCAACAACCCCAACGTGCGTGGCGAATGCGGCTGCGGCGAAAGCTTCAACGTCTGAGGTCGCTGTGGGTAAGCCCTGTCATTTCGCACTGTTCGACCTGCAGCCGACCTTCCGTATCGATCTCGATCAACTGGGCGCTCGTTATCGCGAGTTGGCGCGCCAGGTGCACCCGGATCGTTTCGCCGACGCCGAAGAACGCGAGCAGCGCCTGGCGCTGGAACGCTCGGCCAGCCTCAACGAGGCCTATCAGGTGCTCAAGAGCCCATCGCAGCGTGCCCGCTACCTGCTGACCCTGCGCGGTGGCGAAGTGCCGCTTGAGGTCACGGTGCAGGATCCGGACTTCCTCTTGCAGCAGATGCAGTGGCGCGAAGAGCTGGAAGAGCTGCAGGACGAAGCCGATCTCGATGGCGTTGCGCCCTTCAAGCGCCGACTCAAGAGTGCCCAGGAACAACTGGCCGAGCGTTTCGCCGCCTGCTGGGACGACGATACCCAGCGCGAGGAAGCCGAGCGCCTGATGCGCCGCATGCAGTTCCTCGACAAGCTGTCTCATGAAGTGCGCCAGCTGGAAGAGCGCCTCGACGATTAACCTGTAGGTTGCCTCGGCAGCCTGCCTGATGATTTCACAACGACCATGGCCTTATTGCAGATCGCTGAGCCAGGACAGAGCCCGCAACCCCATCAGCGTCGGCTGGCGGTGGGCATCGACCTGGGTACCACCAATTCTCTGGTCGCTGCCGTGCGCAGTGGTCTGGCCGAGCCCCTGGCCGATGCCGCAGGTGCGGTCATCCTGCCTTCGGCCGTGCGCTACCTCGACGGCGCCATCGAAGTGGGCGAAGCGGCCAAGTCCGCCGCCGCGCAGGATCCCTTCAATACCGTGGTGTCGGTCAAGCGCCTGATGGGGCGTGGCCTGGCCGATGTCCATCAGTTGGGCGAGCAGTTGCCCTACCGCTTCAGTGCTGGCGAATCGCACATGCCCTTCATCGAGACGGTGCAGGGGGCGAAGAGCCCGGTAGAAATTTCCGCCGAAATCCTCAAGACACTGCGCCTGCGCGCCGAACAGGCCCTGGGTGGTGAGCTGGTGGGGGCGGTGATCACCGTGCCGGCGTACTTCGACGATGCCCAGCGGCAGGCCACCAAGGATGCCGCGCGTCTGGCCGGCCTCAATGTGCTGCGCCTGCTCAACGAACCGACGGCTGCGGCCGTGGCCTACGGCCTGGATCAGAAGGCCGAAGGCGTGGTGGCCATCTATGACCTGGGCGGCGGCACCTTCGACATCTCCATCCTGCGCCTCAGTGGCGGGGTGTTCGAGGTGCTCGCCACGGGTGGCGACAGCGCGCTGGGTGGTGACGATTTCGACCACGCCGTGGCGGACTGGATCATCCAGGAGGCCGGGCTGTCCCATGACCTCGACCCGGCTGCTCAGCGCAGGCTGCTGCAGGCCGCCTGTGCGGCAAAGGAAGCGCTGACCGAGCAGGCGCAGGTCGAGGTGAGCTACGGTGACTGGCACGGTAGCCTGTCGCGCGAGCATTTCGAGAGCCTGATCGAGCCGATGCTGGCGCGCAGCCTCAAGGCCTGCCGGCGTGCGGTGCGGGATTCGTCCGTCGAGCTGGAAGAGGTCAGCGCCGTGGTCATGGTGGGTGGTTCCACTCGCGTGCCGCGCGTGCGTCAGGCGGTGGGTGAGCTGTTCGGTCGCGAGCCGCTGACCAATATCGACCCGGATCAGGTGGTGGCCATCGGCGCCGCGATTCAGGCCGATACCCTGGCGGGCAACAAGCGTGGCGACGGTGAGGAACTGTTGCTGCTCGACGTCATCCCGCTGTCGCTCGGCCTGGAAACCATGGGCGGGCTGATGGAGAAGGTGATTCCGCGCAACACCACCATCCCTGTGGCTCGCGCGCAGGACTTCACCACCTACAAGGACGGCCAGACGGCCATGATGATTCACGTCCTGCAGGGTGAGCGCGAGCTGATCAGCGGCTGTCGTTCCCTGGCGCGCTTCGAGTTGCGTGGCATTCCGCCGATGGTGGCGGGGGCGGCGAAGATTCGCGTGACCTTCCAGGTCGATGCCGACGGTTTGCTCAGCGTCGCTGCCCGTGAGCTGGCCTCCGGCGTCGAGGCGAGCATTCAGGTCAAGCCGTCCTATGGCCTGACCGATGGCGAGATCGCGCGCATGTTGCAGGATTCCTTCCAGCATGCCGGTGGCGACAAGGCCGCCCGCGCCCTGCGTGAACAGCAGGTGGATGCCGAGCGCTTGCTCGAAGCCGTACAGACCGCCTTGGATGCCGATGGTGAGCGCTTGCTCGAGGCCGAGGAGCGGCTGGCCATCGAGGCGCAGATGGAGGCTTTGCGTGAGCAGGTGGCCGGCAGCGACGTGCAGGCCATCGAGCAGCAGGCCAAGCGCCTGAGTCAGATTACCGATGCCTTCGCGGCGCGCCGGATGAACGCTACCGTCAAGGCGGCCCTGGCCGGCCGCAGCCTTAACGAGATCGAGGAATAAATAGCCCATGCCACAGGTGATCTTTCTGCCGCACGAGCGTTTCTGCCCGGATGGCCTGGTAGTCGAGGCCGAACCCGGTATCTCCATTCTCGAGCTGGCCCATGAACACCATATCGAGATGGAAAGTGCCTGCGGCGGCGTATGTGCCTGCACCACCTGCCATTGCATCGTGCGTGAGGGCTTCGATTCGCTGAACGAAGCCGACGAGTTGGAAGAAGACTACCTGGACAAGGCCTGGGGGCTGGAGGCGCACTCGCGCCTGGCCTGCCAGGCGATCGTCGGTGAGGAGGATCTCACCGTCGAGATTCCCAAGTATTCGCTCAACCATGCCGCCGAAGCGCCACACTGATCCCGGGGAGCGTCATCATGAGTCTGAAATGGAATGATGTGCTGGATATCGCCATCGAACTGAGCGAGCAGAAGCCGGACGTCGACCCGCGCTACGTGAACTTCGTCGACCTGCATCGCTGGGTCGTGAGCTTGCCGCAATTCTCCGATGATCCGCAGCGCGGCGGGGAGAAGGTGCTGGAGGCGATACAGGCCGCCTGGATCGAAGAGCAGGACTGACAAGGGGCGCTCATGGCGCATGCCCTACGCTTTTAACCGGAACCCGCGTATAATTCGCGGGTTTAATTTTTCGCTTTAACCCTAAAGTTTCTGGAGCTTCACATGGCTGTTCAACGTACTTTCTCCATCATCAAGCCTGACGCCGTTGCCAAGAACGTCATCGGGGAGATCACCACCCGTTTCGAGAAGGCCGGCCTGCGCGTCGTGGCATCGAAGATGGTGCAACTGTCCGAGCGTGAGGCTGCAGGCTTCTACGCCGAGCACAGCGAGCGTGGCTTCTTCAAGGATCTGGTCGCCTTCATGACTTCCGGCCCGGTCATCGTGCAGGTTCTGGAAGGCGAAGACGCCGTCCTGAAAAACCGTGAACTGATGGGTGCCACCAACCCGAAAGAAGCCGCTGCCGGCACCATTCGCGCCGATTTCGCTGTGTCCATCGACGAGAACGCCGTTCACGGTTCCGACTCCGAAGCGTCCGCCGCTCGCGAGATCGCTTACTTCTTCTCCGCTACCGAGCTGTGCGCACGCATTCGCTGATTGGCGAATGAAGCGAGGGTGAAGCCATGACCAATACCACCGGCAAGATCAACCTGCTGGGCCTGACCCAGCCGGAAATGGAACGCTTCTTCGAGTCCATCGGCGAGAAGCGCTTTCGTGCCGGCCAGGTGATGAAGTGGATTCACCACTTTGGCGTCGATGATTTCGCCGCCATGACCAATGTCGGCAAGGCCTTGCGCGAAAAGCTCGAGGCCTCTGCCGAGATTCGCGGCCCGGAAGTGGTCAGCGAGAATATTTCCGCCGATGGCACGCGCAAGTGGGTGGTGCGCGTGGCGTCGGGCAGTTGCGTGGAAACCGTATACATCCCGCAGAATGGCCGCGGCACCCTGTGCGTGTCGTCGCAGGCCGGCTGTGCCCTGGACTGCAGTTTCTGCTCCACCGGCAAGCAGGGTTTCAACAGCGACCTGACCAGCGCCGAGATCATCGGCCAGGTGTGGATCGCCAACAAATCCTTCGGCACCGTACCGGCGAAGATCGACCGTGCCATCACCAACGTGGTGATGATGGGCATGGGCGAGCCGCTGCTGAACTTCGACAACGTCGTTTCGGCCATGCAGATCATGATGGACGACCTTGGCTATGGCATCTCCAAGCGCAAGGTGACCCTGTCCACCTCCGGCGTGGTGCCGATGATCGACAAGCTGGCCGAAGTGATCGACGTGTCCCTGGCGCTGTCGCTGCACGCGCCCAACGACGAGCTGCGCAACCAGTTGGTGCCGATCAACAAGAAGTACCCGCTGGACATGCTGCTGGCGGCGTGCAAGCGCTATATCTCCAAACTCGGCGAGAAGCGCGTGCTGACCATCGAGTACACCCTGCTCAAGGGCGTCAACGATCAGCCCGAGCATGCTGAGCAGATGATCGCACTTCTGGCCGATATCCCTTGCAAGATCAATCTGATTCCGTTTAATCCATTCCCCTTCTCGGGTTACGAGCGGCCGAGCAATAACGCCATCCGCCGCTTCCAGGATCTGCTGCACAAGGCCGGGCACAATGTCACGGTGCGCACCACTCGTGGTGACGACATCGATGCCGCCTGTGGCCAACTGGTTGGCCAGGTCATGGATCGTACCCGCCGCAGTGAGCGCTACATCGCCGTGCGCCAGTTGGCCGGTGACGCAGCGCCTGCTGCCGCCAATCGAAGCTGAAGAGAGGATGCCGATGCCCTTGCGACCCAGTCTGCTGTTGCTGATTGCCGCCCTGCTCACCGGATGCGTGACCACCGGCGACGTGAACCCCCTGAAGACCGACAAGGGGCGCAAGGCAGCGGTGGATGCCTACGTGCAACTGGGTATCGCCTACATCCAGCAGGGGGATACCCAGCGCGCCAAGGTGCCGCTGAAGAATGCCCTGGATATCGACTCCTCCAATGCCGACGCGCATGCCGCGCTGGCCTTGGCCTTCCAGGTGGAAATGGAGCCCAAACTGGCCGATGAGCATTACCGCAAGGCCCTGTCGCAGCGCCCCGATGATGCGCGCCTGCTGAACAACTACGGCGGTTTCCTGTACGAGCAGGGACGCTACAAGGAAGCTCAGGAGACCTATCTCAAGGCGGCCGAGGACAACCTCTATCCCGAGCGTTCGCGCGTCTTCGAGAACCTCGGGCTGACCGCCCTGCAACTTGGCCAGCGCGAGCAGGCCAAGGAATACTTGCAGCGCTCCTTGCGTCTGAGCAGCCGCCAACCGCGCGCGCTGCTGGAGATGGCGCAATTGTCCTACGAGGATCGTGCCTACGTACCGGCCCGCAGTTACTACGACGCCTATAGCGAGTTGGCGCCGCAGAACGCCCGTAGCCTGCTGCTCGGCGCACGCCTGGCAGAAGTGTTCGAGGATCGTGATAAAGCTGCCAGCCTGGGCCTGCAGTTGAAACGCCTGTATCCGGCGTCTCAGGAATACCAGCAATATCTGTCGGGGAAACGATGAACACGGCGCATACCGAAATCAGCAAGCCAGTGGCCAGCAATCCTGGCGAGACCTTGCGTCAGGCACGGGAGGCCAAGGGCTGGAACGTTGCCGAAGTCGCCGCCCAGCTCAACCTGACTGCCCAGCGTCTGACGCAGATCGAAGCCGGTGACTTCGACAAGTTGCCGGGCACCACCTTCGCCCGTGGTTATATCCGTGCCTACGCCAAGCTGCTGGAGCTGGATCAGAACCGTCTGGTGCTGGAGTTCGACCAGTACACCGGCACCGATGCCACGGGCAGCGAAGTGCATGCCCTGGGGCGCATCGAGGAGCCCGTGCGCTATTCGCAGAGCATCCTGCGCCTGGTCAGCTTCCTGCTGCTGCTGGGCTTGATCGGCACCGGTTTCTTCTGGTGGCAGGAGCAGGGCAGTGATACCGCTCGGCGTCTGCTCGATCCGGGGATGGAGCATGTCGAGGTGGAGGGTGCCGATGGCTCCACGCAGATCCATTCCCTGGCCGAGCCTGAGGATCAGGCCGTGGCCGAGGCCATGGAGCAGCCTTCCATGCCGTTGTTGCTGCCGGAAGAAGCGGGTGCAGAGCCCGAACCGAACGTGCCCAACGATGAGTCAGGCGCCGCGGCCGAGGCCACTGCGCCTGCCAGTGACGGCGTCGCCAGCGCACCGGCTACGGCGCCGGCACAGAGCGTAGCGCCTGCGCCGCAGGCCGAGCCGAGCCCGAGCGTGGCTGCTGCGCCCGGCCAAGGCCAGTTGAAGATTCAGTTCAGCGCCGATTGCTGGACACAGGTGACCGATGCCGATGGCAAGATCCTGGTCAGCGCCCTCAAGCGCGGTGGCGACAGCCTGGACGTGACCGGCAAGGCACCACTGGAGCTGCGCCTGGGCTTTGCCCGTGGCGCCCAGGTGACTTTCAACGGCGAAACCGTCAACGTGACGCCGCACATGAGCGGCGAAACCGCGCGCCTGAAACTGGGGTTGTAAAGCATGCATTGCGAATCGCCGATCAAGCGCCGCCTGTCGCGCAAGATCTGGGTTGGCTCCGTGCCGGTAGGTGGTGATGCACCGATCGCGGTACAGAGCATGACCAACACCGACACCAACGATGTCGCCGCCACCGTGGCGCAGATTCGTCGCCTGGAAGATGCCGGCGCCGATATCGTGCGCGTTTCCGTGCCGGACATGGAGGCTGCCGAAGCCTTCGGCCTGATCAAGCAGCAGGTGCGCGTACCGCTGGTAGCCGACATCCACTTCGACTACCAGATCGCCTTGCGTGTGGCCGAGCTGGGCGTCGACTGCCTGCGCATCAACCCGGGCAACATCGGTCGTGAGGATCGCGTCAAGGCGGTGGTCGAGGCGGCGCGCGACAAGGGCATCCCGATCCGCATCGGGGTCAACGCCGGCTCCCTGGAAAAGGATCTGCAGAAGAAATACGGCGAGCCGACGCCAGAGGCACTGGTGGAATCCGCACTGCGGCACGTCGAGCACCTCGACCGCCTGAACTTTCCCGACTTCAAGGTCAGCGTGAAGGCCTCCGACGTGTTCATGGCCGTGGAGGCCTACCGTCTGCTGGCCAAGCAGATCGAGCAACCGCTGCACCTGGGCATCACCGAGGCCGGTGGCCTGCGCTCCGGTACCGTGAAATCCGCGGTCGGCCTGGGCATGCTGCTGGCCGAGGGGATTGGCGATACCATCCGCATCTCCCTGGCTGCCGACCCGGTGGAGGAGATCAAGGTCGGTTTCGACATTCTCAAGTCCCTGCGTCTGCGCTCGCGTGGCATCAACTTCATCGCCTGCCCGAGCTGCTCGCGGCAGAACTTCGACGTGGTCAAGACCATGAACGAGCTGGAGGCCCGCGTCGAGGATCTGCTGGTGCCGCTGGACGTGGCCGTGATCGGCTGTGTGGTCAACGGCCCCGGCGAAGCCAAGGAGGCGCATATCGGCCTCACGGGTGGTAGCCCGAACAACCTGGTCTACATCGATGGCAAACCGGCCTCGAAGCTGACCAACGAAAACCTGGTGGATGAGCTGGAAAAGCTCATCCGCGACAAGGCGGCCGAAAAGGTCGCCGCTGATGCGGCCGTGATCGTGCGCGGCTGATCGCTGCATGGCGAACGGCTGAAAGCGCCGTTCAAGTGCTGTACATGAGCATTCCAGGCTGTTCAACGACGGCCAGACAACGCCGGTGGTTCTTCAACGGCCTGCTAAGGATTCTTTGTGAGCAAGTCCCTACAAGCCATTCGTGGCATGAACGATATCCTGCCGGAGCAGACCCCTGCCTGGCGCTACCTGGAAAGCACCCTGGTCAGCCTGCTCGACGGCTATGGCTACAAGGAAATCCGTCTGCCCATCGTCGAATACACCGAGCTGTTCGCTCGAGGCATCGGCGAGGGCACCGACGTGGTCGACAAGGAGATGTACACCTTCCTCGATCGCAACGAAGAATCCCTGACCCTGCGCCCTGAAGGCACCGCCGGTTGCGTGCGGGCGGTACTCGAGCATGGCCTGGCCGGTGGCGGTCAGGTGCAGAAGCTGTGGTATGCCGGCCCCATGTTTCGTTACGAGAAACCGCAGAAAGGTCGTTATCGCCAGTTCCATCAGGTGGGTGTGGAAGCCTTCAACCTGCCGGGGCCGGATGTCGATGCCGAGTTGATCGTGCTCACCTGGCGCCTGTGGAAGCAGCTCGGTCTGGCCGAGGCGGTGACCCTGCAGCTCAATAGCCTGGGCTCCAGTGAGGCGCGCGCCGCCTATCGCGATGCCCTGGTCGCTTACCTGCAAGAGCGTTTCGATCAGCTCGACGAAGACAGTCAGCGCCGCCTGACCACCAACCCGCTGCGCATCCTCGACAGCAAGAACGAGGCGACCCAGGCCGTGCTGGTCGGTGCGCCGACCCTGGCCGATTACCTCGACGAGGAATCGCGCCTGCATTTCGAGGGCGTCAAGGCGCGCCTCGATGCCGTCGGCATCCGCTACGAGATCAACCACAAGCTGGTGCGTGGTCTGGATTACTACAACCGCACCGTGTTCGAGTGGGTGACCGACAAGCTCGGCGCCCAGGGCACGGTGTGCGCCGGTGGCCGCTACGACGGCCTGGTGACGCAATTGGGCGGCAAGGCCACGCCGGGCGTCGGCTTTGCCATGGGCATCGAGCGCCTGGTGCTGCTGCTGGAAACCCTGCAGTTGCTGCCGGCCGAGCTCAGCCGTGGTGCCGATGTCTATGTCTGCGCCTTCGGCGAGGCCGCCGAGCTGGCTGCGCTGACGCTGGCCGAGCGCCTGCGTGACGAAGTGCCGGGGCTGCGTCTGTTGCTCAACTCCGGTGGTGGCAGTTTCAAGAGCCAGTTCAAGAAGGCCGACAAGAGCGGTGCACGCTATGCGCTGATTCTGGGGGACGACGAACTGGCAGGCCGCGTGGTAGGTTGCAAACCGCTGCGCGACGACAGTGAACAACAAAGCGTTGCCTGGGATGCTCTGGCCGAGCATCTGGCTGCCTGCCTGCAGCAGGCCTGAGCAGGCTCTCGATTAGGAGTACGGGGTTAGACATGCAGACCGAAGACGAACAGATCGCGCAAATCAAGGACTGGTGGAACCGCAACGGCAAGCCCCTGCTCGCCGGTGGCGTGCTGGCGCTGGTGGCCGTGGTCGGCTGGCAGGGTTGGCACAAGTACCAGACCAGCCAGTCCCAGGGCGCCTCCGTGCTCTATCAACAACTGCTGGAAACGGCGCTGGATCCGTCCGGCAAGCCGGATGCGGCCAAGGTCGCCGATATCAGCAGCAAGCTGGAGAGCCAGTACGGCGGCACCCATTACGCCCAGTACGGCCGCCTGTTCGTGGCCAAGGTGGCGGTCGAGGCGGGCAAGCTGGACGATGCCGCGGTCGATCTGCAGGCCGTGGTCGACAAGCCGGCCGATGCTACCCTCGGCGAGCTGGCGCGTCAGCGCCTGGCCCGGGTGCTGGCGGCGCAAGGCAAGACCGATGCCGCGCTGAAGCTGCTCGATGCCAAGGTCGACGACGCCTTCCTCGCCAGCCGTGAAGAGCTCAAGGGTGACCTGCTGGTACAACTGGGGCGTAGCGATGATGCGTACGCCGCCTATCAGAAGGCCAAGGATGCCCTGGCCGACGATGCCGCCGTGGGCGGCCTGCAGATGAAGCTGGACGACCTGGCAAAAGGGGATGCGTGACGTGATGCGTTGGAAGAATGCCGCACTGCTGGCCCTGGCCCTTCTGGCCGTGGGTTGCAGCAGCAATAGCAAGAAGGAACTGCCGCCAGCCGAACTGACCAAGTTCGACGAAGAGGTCGAGCTGCACACCGAGTGGAGTCGCTCCGTTGGCGATGGCCAGGGCGAGACCTTCAACATGCTGGTGCCTGCCATCGATGGCGACGTGATCTACGCTGCCGATGTCGACGGCCTGGTCATGGCCATCGAGCGCACCAGCGGCGACGTGATCTGGCGCAAGAAGCTGGACATCCCGGTGTCCGGTGCCATTGGCGCGGGCTATGGCCAGGTGCTGCTGGGCACGCTCAAGGGCGAAGTGGTCGCCCTGGATGCCACCGACGGTGGAGAGCAGTGGCGCGCGCGGGTGACCAGCGAAGTGCTGGCACCACCGGCCAGCAATGGTGACATCGTCGTGGTGCAGACCCAGGACGACCGTCTGATCGCCTTCGATGCCGATACCGGCAACCAGCGCTGGATCGTCGAGAATACGCCAGCCGTGCTCACCCTGCGTGGCACTGGTGCGCCGCTGGTGACCAACCGCCTGGTGGTCGCCGGCCTGTCCAGCGGCAAGGTCATCGCCGTCGACGCCCAGCGCGGCCTGCCGGTGTGGGAACAGCGTGTGGCCATCCCGCAAGGGCGTTCCGAACTGGATCGCGTGGTCGATATCGACGGCGGCCTGCTGCTCTCCGGTGGCACCGTCTACGCGGTGAGCTATCAGGGCCGTGTGGCGGCGATGGATCTGGAATCCGGGCGCATCCTCTGGCAGCGCGAGGCGTCCAGCTCGGTGGGTGTGGCTCAGGGCTTCGGCAACGTCTATGTCAGTCTGGCCAGTGGCACCGTCGAGGCCATCGATGAGCGTAGCGCTTCGGCGCTGTGGAGCAACGACTCGCTGGCGCGCCGTCAACTGTCGGCACCAGCGGTGTTCTCCAGCTATGTCGCGGTGGGTGACTTCGAGGGTTATCTGCACCTGCTGAGCCAGGTCGACGGGCGTTTCGTCGGTCGTACCCGTATCGACAGCGATGGCCTGCGTGCCCAGCCGTTGGTGGTGGGTGACTGGATGTACGTCTACGGCAACAGCGGCAAGCTGGTCGGCCTCAAGATCAAATGACGCGCTATGCTGCCGGATAGCCTCCGGTAGCACGCAACATCCTGGCCGCTGCCCTTGCAGCGGCCTTTGCATTTTCTGAATCAACCAAGTGGAGAGCCTGATGGTTCCCGTAATTGCCCTGGTGGGGCGGCCGAACGTCGGCAAGTCCACACTCTTCAACCGCCTGACCCGCAGCCGCGACGCCATCGTCGGCGACCTTTCCGGTCTGACCCGCGACCGCCAGTACGGCGAGGCCAAGTGGCAGGGGCGTACCTACATCGTGATCGACACCGGCGGTATTTCCGGTGACGAGGAAGGCATCGACGCGAAGATGGCCGAGCAGTCGCTGCAGGCCATCGAAGAAGCCGATGCCGTGCTGTTCCTGGTGGACGCGCGCGCCGGCATGACCGCCTCCGACCAGATGATCGGCGAGCACCTGCGCCGGCGTAACAAGCAGAGCTTTCTGATCGTCAACAAGGTCGACAACCTCGACGTCGACCTGGCCCGTGCCGAGTTCAGCCCCATGGGCCTTGGCGAGCCGCTGGCGATTGCCGGTGCCCATGGCCGCGGCATCACCCAGATGCTCGAAGCCGTGCTCGGCAGCTTCCCCAAGGATGCCGGCGAGCCGGAGGAGTACGCCGAGGAAGAGGAGGTGCTCGAAGGCCAGGAAGCTGCACGCATTCCCGGCCCGAGCGAGAAGGACGGCATCAAGCTGGCCATCATCGGCCGGCCCAACGTGGGCAAGTCCACCCTGGTCAACCGCATGCTCGGCGAAGAGCGCGTGGTGGTCTACGACCAGGCCGGCACCACCCGCGACAGCATCTACATCCCCTTCGAGCGCGACGACGAGAAGTACACCCTGATCGACACCGCCGGCGTGCGCCGCCGCGGCAAGATCTTCGAGGCGGTGGAGAAGTTCTCGGTGGTCAAGACGCTGCAGGCCATCCAGGACTCCAACGTGGTGGTGTTCGTCATGGACGCCCGCGAAGGGGTGGTCGACCACGACCTCAACCTGCTCGGTTTCGTGCTGGAAAGCGGCCGCGCCCTGGTCATCGCCCTGAACAAATGGGACGGCATGGATCAAGGGCAGAAGGACTACGTGAAGACCGAGCTGGAGCGCCGGCTGTTCTTCGTCGACTTCGCCGACATCCACTTCATCTCCGCCCTGCATGGCACCGGCGTCGGCCATCTGTACAAGTCGGTGCAGGCCTCGTTCAAGTCGGCCATCACCCGCTGGCCCACCAGCCGCCTGACGCAGATTCTCGAAGACGCCGTCAGCGACCATGCCCCGCCCTTGGTCAACGGCCGCCGCATCAAGCTGCGCTATGCCCACCTGGGCGGCGCCAACCCACCGCTGATCGTGATTCACGGTAACCAGGTTGAGGCCGTACCGCGCGCCTACACCCGTTACCTGGAAAACACCTACCGGCGCGTGCTCAAGCTGGTCGGCACGCCGATCCGCATCGAGTACAAGGGCGGCGAGAACCCCTTCGAGGGCAAGAAGAACACCCTCACCGACCGCCAGGTGAACAAGAAGCGCCGCCTGATGAGCCACCACAAGAAGGCCGAGAAGAAGCGTAGGGACAAGAAAAAATAGCTTTAAGCGACAAGCCACAAGCTGCAAGCAGAGGCGAAGCCGTGCAGGCCGGCTTTTTCTTGCGGCTTGAAGCTTGTGGCTTGCAGCTCTGCATACCGCGATCAGGAGCGCGCCATGCTCACCAGTAAGCTGCCCAACGTCGGCACCACCATCTTCACCCGCATGTCCCAGCTCGCTGCCGAGGTCGGGGCGCTCAATCTGTCTCAGGGCTTTCCCGACTTCGACGGGCCGCAGGCGCTGCGCGAATCGGTGGCGCGGCATGTGCTGGAGGGGTACAACCAGTACTGCCCGATGACCGGCCTGCCTGGCCTGCGTCAGCAGGTGGCGGCGAAGATCGCTCGCAGCTACGGCGTGCAGCGCGATGCCGACAGCGAAATCACCATAACCCCCGGCGCCACAGAGGCCATCTTCTGCGCGGTGCAGGCGCTGATTCGTGCCGGGGACGAGGCCATCGTCCTCGACCCCTGCTACGACAGCTACGAACCCTCGGTGGAGCTGGCTGGCGGGCGCTGCGTGCACGTACCGCTGGCATTGCCGGATTTCGCCGTGGACTGGCAGCGCCTCGCCGAGGCGATCACGCCACGTACCCGACTGATCTTCCTCAACTCGCCGCATAACCCCAGCGGCGCGCTGCTGACCCGTGCCGATCTGGACAAGCTGGCCGAGCTGATTCGCGGGCGCGATATCCATGTGATCAGCGACGAAGTCTACGAACACCTGATTTACGACGGCGTGCAGCACGCCAGCGTGTTGGCCCACGAAGAGCTGTATCAGCGCGCCTTCGTGATCAGCTCCTTCGGCAAGACCTATCACGTCACCGGCTGGAAGACCGGCTACGTGGTGGCGCCGCCGGCCTTGACCGCCGAGCTGCGCAAGATCCACCAATACGTCAACTTCTGCGGCGTGACCCCGTTGCAGCATGGCCTGGCCGAGTTCATGGCCGCGCACCCCGAGCATGTCGAGGAACTGCCGGCGTTCTACCAGGCCAAGCGCGACCTGTTCTGCGACCTGCTGGCTGGCTCGCGTTTCACCTTCACCCGCGCACCAGGCACCTACTTCCAGCTCGCCGACTACTCGGCCATTCGCCCTGATCTGGACGACGTGGCCATGGCCGAATGGCTGACCCGCGAGCACGGCGTGGCGGCGATTCCGGTGTCGGTGTTCTACCAGTCTGCGCCCCAGGACATGCGCCTGGTGCGCTTCTGCTTCGCCAAACGCGAGGACACCTTGCGCCAGGCCGCCGAAAAGCTTTGCGCGGTATGACCTGTAGGAGCGAGCTCTGCTCGCGAAGCTTTTATCGGCATCATTCGCGACCAGAGGACTAGGTGTCCCCCTCGCTTCTACCCATTCTGTGAGGCCTTGAGATGAACGACAGACCCGACCTCGAACTGGCGCTGATCCAGACCACACTGGCCTGGCAGGATCCGGCCGCCAACCGCGAGCACTTCCAGACCTTGCTGGGGCAGGCGCGCGGCGCCGATCTGGTACTCCTGCCAGAGATGTTCTCCACCGGTTTTTCCATGGACTCTGCCACCCTGGCCGAGCCCGAGGACGGCCCGACCACGCAGTGGCTGCGCGAGCAGGCGCAGCGTATCGACGCGGTGATCTGCGGCAGCCTGATCATCCAGGCCGCTGACGGCAGCTACCGCAATCGCCTGCTCTGGGCGCGCCCGGACGGTTCGCTGGCGTACTACGACAAGCGCCACCTGTTCCGCATGGCCGGCGAGCACAAGCATTACAGTGCAGGGGATGAGCGAGTGGTGCTGGAGTGCAAGGGCTGGCGCGTGCGCCCGCTGATCTGCTACGACCTGCGCTTCCCGGTGTGGAGCCGCAATATCGGCGACACCGACCTGTTGCTGTACACCGCCAACTGGCCGACGGTTCGCCGCCAGCACTGGAACCGCCTGCTGCCGGCGCGGGCCATCGAGAACCTGTGCTATGTCGCCGCCGTGAGCCGGGTCGGTGAAGATGGCAATGGGCATGGCTATAGTGGCGACTCCCAGGTGCTGGATTTCCAGGGCGAGGCGCTGCTCTCGGCTGGCGAGGGCGATGGCGTATTTCGCGTGCGTCTGTCGAGCGAGGCGCTGCTCAGCTACCGCGAGCGTTTCCCGGCGCACCTGGATGCCGATACCTTCACCCTGAACTGATCTTGGAGGCGCATGACATGGACGTACAACAGGACAACCCCTTCCAGACCCCACAGGCGGATCTGCAGCCAGGCGCTGTCAGCAGCGGGCAGCCGCTCTACCGCATGAGCGCCATTGGCATCGGCACCTTCCTTGGCACGCCGCTGGCCGGTGCCTGGCTGCTTGCCTACAACCTGCGGTTGCTGGGTAAGGGTAGCCATGTGGCGACGGTCTGGGGCATCGCCGTGGCCATGTTGATGCTGACCACGGTGCTGTCCTTCGTATTGCCCGAAGATACCCTGGCTCTGCCTCTCGCCATCCTGCAACTGCTCGGCATGCTGCTGCTGGCCAAGCAACTGATCCAGGCCGACCTGCTGCGACACGCCGCAGCCGGCGGCGCCTTTCTGTCCAATTGGCGCGCCGCCGGTATCGCCATTCTGTTCCTCCTTGGCGTGCTGGTGCTGTCCTTTGTCGTGCTGATGCTGCTGTTCATCTGAGCGATTCGCGGCGGGTTACGAGCGAGCTTGCATATGCAATGCCGCTTGCTGGCGAATTGCCAACAAATTCCAGACGCTCATCGATTTTGCTTCTAGCATTAGCGACGCAGGGACGCGTCGATGAAGTGGGTGCACAGCTTGTGCCTGCCGCTCCCTGCCCAACCTGAACGCAAGGAGCGAACTCGATGCACAAGACACTCATGGCGCTGGGCGCCTGCCTGGCGATGGGCCCGGTGATGGCGGCCAGCTATTGCGACAGCCGGGGCAACAGCAGCAGCGAATGGATCGCCGGGGTCAGCGTCAATGGCATGACCCAGACCTCCGGCAGCGACGGTGGCTATCTGAACGGCACCAGCAAGCCGCCCTTTCAATTGACGGGCAAGGACGATCATCTCCAGGTAAGCCCCGGTTTTTCTGGAACCCGGTACGTCGAGAACTGGGGGGCATGGATCGACTTCAACCAGAATGGCAGCTTCGAGGCGAGCGAGAAGGTGCTTGCCGGGCAGGGCAGTGCAGCCGTTTCCGCGCTCATCGCCGCGCCGTCCGGAGTCACCGGCAACAGGCGCATGCGAGTGCAGATGCGCTGGGGCTCCGCCGCACAACCTTGCGGCAGCTTCAGCTACGGCGAGACCGAAGATTACCTGATCAAGCTGGCGGATGGTGCCCCGCTGCCGTCCGCCTTTCCTTACGACCTCACGCTGGAGCCTGACTTCTGGGTATCGCGCAGCGGCGACCTCGGCGACAAGCTGACACTGGTGGTCGAACAGGACGGCAAGCGTGTCCTTGGTGGCAATGTGGCCGGCAAGTTGCGTGATCGCTACTGGAACAACGCTGCCGGCAGTCGCTACCGGGTCTGGTTGGAAAGCTACATCGGTAATGGCTACCAGACCGTTTCCAACACCCTGACCTACCAGCCTGGTGTGACCGACCGCGTGCTGCTGAGCCGTGACGCCAGCCAGGGCAGCATCAGCTCGTCGGCTGCCTTCCAGGGTAACTGGGTGATCGCCCGCCAGGGTGCGCAGGTCGTGCGTCAACCGGCCCAGGCCGGCGTGCCGCTGCAGTTCGCCTTCACCTATGGCGAACGCTATCAGGTCTGGGCTGAGGCCAAGGTCAACGACCAGGACGAGGCAATCTCGACTCCATTGAGCTTTCGCGAGGGCTTCCCGTCCCGCTACATCGACTTGGAGGTGGAGGCGGACTTTCTGCTCCGGCACGACGGCCCAGCCGACAAACCCTTGAGCTGGGTGATCCGTGAGGACGGCATGGAGGTGCTGCGGCAAGCCACTGGCGGTGCTGCCGAACTGCGCTATCCGTTCCAGCATGGCCGCCAGTACAAGGTCTGGATCGAGCAGATGGTCGGTGGCGA
Source organism: Pseudomonas sp. NCHU5216 (assembly GCF_052156495.1). Classification (NCBI taxonomy): domain Bacteria; kingdom Pseudomonadati; phylum Pseudomonadota; class Gammaproteobacteria; order Pseudomonadales; family Pseudomonadaceae; genus Pseudomonas; species Pseudomonas sp. NCHU5216. The sequence goes on from NZ_JBQLIX010000010.1 coordinate 65,671, forward strand.
GTCGGTACAGGTTTCCGATGCCGAATATTTCTCGCCGGGGCTGACGGATCTGTACCAGTTGAGCATCGACGATGCTCGTCAGATCACCCGTAGCGGCAGTCTCAACGAACCTCTGACCTGGGTGATCGAAGAGGAGGGCAATATCGTTCTGGAACGCAATGCGGCGAATGAGCTGACCTATACCTACTATCGATTCGATCCCAGCAAGCGTTATCGAGTCTGGCTGACCCGCTTCGAGAATGGCTATTACCAGCGTGTTTCCAACGTGATTCGCTACGGGCGGGCCGCCGAGGACTACCTGCCGCTTTACCAGCTATCGGTGGATAGCAGCCAGACCCTGACCCGCACTCAGGGCACGCACAACATGTTGACCTGGGTGATCGAGCAGGACGGCAGTATCGTGCTGGAGCGTAATGCCGCCAACGAACTGAGCTACCGCTACTACGGCTACAACGCCGGCAAGCGCTACCGCTCCTGGTTGAAGGCCTTTATCGATGGCCGTTACCAGCGGGTATCGCCGGTGGTCAGCTACTGAGTCGGCCTCTTGCCGCAAATGAAGAACCCCGCCAGTCGGCGGGGTTCTCTTTGTGGTGTGGTAGTGATCAGGCCGCTTCGGTTTTCAGGCACGATTCAGTGCGCTGAACAGGGCGCGGAAGCTGGCGATGGTGAGCTCATGGCAGTCCATGACCTTGACAGCGACCCTGCGCCGGCTCATCAGGCCTGCAGGCTGGCCATGTCGATCACGAAGCGGTACTTCACATCGCTCTCGAGCATGCGTTCGTAAGCTTGGTTGATGTCCTGCATGGTGATCATCTCGATATCCGAAACGATGTCGTGCTTGGCGCAGAAGTCGAGCATTTCCTGCGTTTCGGCGATGCCGCCGATCAGCGAGCCGGCCAGGCGGCGGCGCTTGAAGATCAGGCCGAAGACATCCGGCGATGGGTGCGCGGACTCGGGGGCGCCCACCAGGGTCATGGTGGCGTCGCGCTTGAGCAGATTGAGGAAGGGGTTGAGGTCGTGCGGCGCCGCGACGGTGTTGAGGATGAAGTCGAAGCTGTTGACGTGGGCCGCCATTTCCTCGGCATTCTTCGACACCACCACTTCGCTGGCGCCGAGGCGCAGGGCGTCTTCGCGCTTGTTCGGCGAGGTGGTGAACAGCACCACATGCGCGCCCATGGCGGCGGCGATCTTCACGCCCATGTGGCCGAGGCCGCCAAGGCCGACGATACCCACTTTCTGCCCAGGGCCGACCTGCCACTGACGTAGCGGCGAGTAGGTGGTGATGCCGGCGCACAGCAGCGGTGCCACGGCGGCCAGGTTATCGGTGTGGCTGATGCGCAGCACGAAGCGCTGGTTGACCACGATACGCTGGGAGTAGCCGCCGAAGGTGTTCTCGCCACCGAATACCGGGCCGTTGTAGGTGCCGGTGAAGCCGTTCTCGCAGTACTGCTCCAGGCCCTCGCCACAGGAGGCGCAGTGCTGGCAGCTATCGACCATGCAGCCGACCCCCGCGATCTCACCCACCTTGAACGCACTGACATTGCTGCCCACTGCACTGATCTTGCCGACGATCTCGTGGCCGGGTACGGAGGGGTACAGGGTGTTCTTCCACTCGTCGCGCACGGTATGCAGGTCGGAGTGGCAGACCCCGCAGTAGAGAATGTCGATGGCGATATCGTCCGGGCCAACGCTACGGCGCTCGATGACGTGCGGAGCCAGCGGCGATTGCGCGCTCTGCGCGGCATAGGCGAGGGTCGTGCTCATGAAGTTCTCCTTGGGATGCAAAAAATCAGGTAAGCAGGTTAGAGCATGATCCTGACGGGCAGGTTGCATGATCCTGTTGCATCGATGCCCATAAGTGCCTGAATGACGGGGGACGTCAGGCGGGCCTGAAAACGAAGAACCCCGCCAATCGGCGGGGTTCGTGTTTGACGCTTCGCAGCGATCAGGCCGCTTCGGTTTTCAGCTCGGCCTGCTTGACGGCGCGGTTCAGCGCACTGAACAGGGCGCGGAAGCTGGCGGTGGTGATGTTCTCGTCGATACCGATGCCGTGCAGCGGGCGCTGACCGTCCAGGCGGATCTCGATGTAGCAGGCGGCCTTGGCGTTGGCACCGCCACCGATGGCGTGCTCATGGTAGTCCATGACCTCGACGGCGACCGGCAGGCTCGATGCCAGCGCTTCCAACGCACCTTTGCCCGAACCGTTCCAGCGTTGTTCTTTGCCGTCGACCTGAACCTTCACCTCGACGCTGCTTTCGCCGTTCTCTTCCTGCAGGCGGTGGCCTTCCAGAGCATAGGGCTGGGTGGCTTGCAGGTACTCGCTTTCCAGCAGCTTGTGGATCTGCGCGGCGGTCATCTCCAGGCCAAGGCGGTCGGTTTCACGCTGCACCACCTGGCTGAACTCGATCTGCATGCGGCGCGGCAGGCTGATGCCGTATTCCTGCTCGAGCAGGAAGGTGATGCCGCCCTTGCCGGATTGGCTGTTCACCCGGATCACCGCCTCGTAGTCGCGGCCGATATCGGCCGGGTCGATCGGCAGGTAGGGCACTTCCCACAGGGCGTCTTCCTTCTGCTGGGCGAAGCCCTTGCGGATGGCGTCCTGGTGCGAGCCGGAGAAGGCAGTGTGCACCAGATCACCGACATAGGGGTGGCGCGGGTGCACCGGAAGCTGGTTGCAGTCCTCGACCACCTTGCGCACCGCATCGATGTCGGAGAAGTCCAGCTCAGGGTCGACGCCCTGGGTGTAGAGGTTCAGTGCCAGGGTCACCAGGCAGACGTTGCCGGTGCGCTCGCCGTTGCCGAACAGGCAGCCTTCGACGCGATCGGCGCCGGCCATCACGGCCAGTTCCGAAGCGGCGACGCCGGTGCCCCGGTCGTTATGGGTGTGCACGCTGATCAGCACGCTGTCGCGGCGGTCGACGTGGCGGCCGAACCACTCGATCTGGTCGGCGTAGTTGTTCGGCGTGGCGCACTCGATGGTGGCCGGCAGGTTGAGGATCAGCTTGTTGGACGGGGTCGGCTGGAAGACGCCGATTACCGCGTTGCACACCTCGACGGCGAAGTCGATCTCGGTGCTGCTGAACACTTCCGGCGAGTACTCGAAGCCCCACTGGGTTTCCGGCGCGGCTTCGGCCAGGCGCTTGATGGTGCTGCCAGCAGCCACGGCGATGGCTTTGACGCCGGCCTTGTCCTGGTTGAAGACGATCTTGCGGAAGCTCGGCGCGCAGGCGTTGTAGTAGTGGACGATGGCCTTCTTGGCGCCTTTGAGCGACTCGAAGGTGCGCTCGATGAGGTCGTCACGGGCCTGGGTCAACACCTGGATGGTGACGTCATCGGGGATGTGGCCGCCTTCGATCAGCTCACGCACGAAGTCGAAGTCGGTCTGCGAGGCGGACGGGAAGCCCACTTCGATTTCCTTGAGGCCCACGGCCACCAGGCACTTGAAGAAGCGCATCTTCTTCTCGGCATCCATCGGCTCGATCAGCGACTGGTTGCCGTCGCGCAGGTCGGTGGACAGCCAGATCGGCGCCTTGTCAATGATCTTGTCCGGCCAGGTGCGATCGGGAATCTGGATCTGGGTGAAGGGGCGGTACTTCTTCGATGGGTCTTTGAGCATGGTCATGAGCAGGTCCTGCGAAATAGGGGGCGAACACGAGGCCGCAGCGGCCAGGAAACGGAGGCTTAGGCGAGGCTTCGCAGTCGCGGGCTGACCAGTCGCAGGCACGCGAGCTGGCGGACGAGAAAGAGGACGTTGACGTTTTTCATGGGCAAACCCTATCCATCGTGCGTGGATATGGCAATGCTTGCCGGAAAAACGCCGATTTATTGCGGTTTTGTTTTTATCGCTGGATTTTATTGCTCGAATCGAGGCGTTTTCAGCGAATCGTGTTTGCTGCGCCTGGCCAGCGACGGAACCCCTTCGCCAGCTAGCAGGCCGTTGAAAAACGTAGGCGAGGAAGGCTGGCCTAGGCAAAAACAGCCGAAAAAGCACAGTTTACGTGTTGTAAATGAGCATTTTGAGGCTGTTTTTAACGACGGCCAGGCAACGCAGGTAGTTTTTCAACAGCCAGCTAGGCCTGATCCTGGCTCAGTCGGCGTAATCGTAGGCACCGCCCTTTTCCAGGGCACGGCGATAAGCCGGGCGGGCGTGGATGCGCTGCAGGAAGTCGTGCAGGCGCGGGTGGTTCGACAGCACGCCACGGGCGGCGGCCGCTTCCAGCGGGAAGCTGAGCTGGATGTCGGCGGCGCTGAAGGCGTCACCGGCAAACCAGTCGTGCTCGCGCAACTGGCTTTCCAGGTAGTCGAAATGCAGCTTCAGCTGCGGTGTGATGAAGGCCTGGCTGACCTTGTTGGCGATGCCGCGGGCGATGGGTTTGATGAAAAAGGGCATGGGCGAGCTGCGCAGCTTGTCGAACACCAGCTTGAGCAGCAGCGGCGGCATCGCCGAACCTTCCGCATAGTGCAGCCAGTAGCGGCAGCGCAGGCGCTCCGGGCTGCCAGCGGCAGGCAGCAGCCAGTCACCATGGCGCTCGGCCAGGTATTCGATGATGGCGCCGGATTCGGCCAGGGTCAGCTCGCCATCGGTGATCAGCGGCGATTTGCCCAGGGGGTGCACCTGGCGTAGCTCGGCGGGGGCGAGCATGGTCTGCGGGTCGCGCTGGTAGTGCTTGATCTGGTAATCGACGCCGATCTCTTCGAGCATCCAGAGAATGCGCTGCGAGCGCGAGTTGTTCAGGTGATGCACGGTGATCATGGCAAGCTCCGGTCGATTCGAGGGTGGCTCAGTGGGAGGTCTGGGCCTGTTCGGCCAGTGTAGACAAGCCAGGGCGTAGCTCACGCATGTCTGCCCCGCTGGGGTGCTGGAACACACGCAGGCCAAACTCGGGGAGGATCGCCAGCAGGTGGTCGAAGATATCCGACTGGATGCCTTCGTAGGCGTTCCACGCCGTGGTGTTGGTGAAGCAGTAGACCTCCAGCGGCAGGCCGTCGGCGGTGGGGCTGAGCTGGCGCACCAGCAGGGTCATGTTCTGGTGCACGTTGGGGTTATGCCGCAGGTAGTGCTCGACGTAGGCGCGGAAGCTGCCGATGTTGGTGATGCGCCGGGTGTTGACCGGCTCCTTGCCGTGCTCGGCCAGTTTCAGGTTCCACTCGCGCAGTTCCTGATCCTTGCGGTCGAGGTAGTCGTCGAGCAGCATGAAGCGGCGCAGACGGGCGATCTCCTCGTCGCTGAGAAAGTGCACGCTGGTCTGATCCAGATACAGCGCGCGCTTGATCCGCCGCCCGCCGCATTCCTGCATGCCGCGCCAGTTCTTGAACGGGTCGGTGATGAAACGCTTGGTGGGGATGGTGGTGATGGTCTTGTCCCAGTTCTGCACCTTGACCGTGTGCAGGGCGATGTCGATCACGTCGCCATCGGCATTGAGCTGGGGCATCTCCACCCAGTCGCCGACACGGATGATGTCGCTGGAAGAAATCTGCACGCTGGCCACCAGCGACAGCAGCGTGTCCTGGAAGATCAACATCAGCACGGCGGCCATGGCACCTAGGCCGGACAGCAGGATCAGCGGCGAGCGATCGATCAGGGTGGCCACCATGAGGATCGCGGCGATGGCGAAGATGGCGATCTTGACCACCTGCAGGTAGCCCTTGATCGGTTTCAGGTGAGCATCGCGGCGGCGCTGATAGAGGGTGTTGAGGATATCCAGCAGAGCGGCGATGGCCAGCGCGATGGTCAGCACGATGAAGGCGCTGCAGACGTTCTGCGTGACCTTTACCACGGCTTCGGGCATGTCCGGCACCACCGCCACACCGGAGGTCAGCACCAGCGCCGGGACGATGTTGGACAGGCGCTTGATGATGCCGCTTTCCTTGATCTGGCCGTGCCGGCCCAGGGCGGTGGCGCCGACCACGCGGTAGATGGCGCGCACCAGTATGCGCTTGACGATCCAGTTCGACAGCCAGGCGGCGACGATCAGGGCCAGGCTGGCGGTCAGGGTGAGCAGTTTCGGCTGCTGCTGCAGCCAGTCCATCCAGGTTGTGAGCTCATTCGGCATATCCGGCTCCGAAGCAGGCAGTGAAGAGAGCAGGCCTTGTCGTGCCTGCGTTTCGGGGCGCCGTACCCTAACAAAAAAGCATTGCCAATCGAAACGCCAGGTGTTGCCGGTTGCGTCTGCTCAGGGCTTGAACGCGCCGATGAAGATAGCCGGATCGACGCGGGCGTCGTTGAGGCTGACGTTCCAGTGCAGATGTGGCCCGGTGGCGCGGCCCGTTGCACCGACCTTGCCGACATGCCCGCCGCGCGGGATCTCGTCACCGAGCTTCACGTCGATCTCGGACAGGTGGCAGAACATGCTGATCAGCCCCTGGCCATGGTCGAGAAACACCGTCTTGCCGTTGAAGAAATAGTCGCCGACGAGGATGACCTTGCCTGCTGCTGGCGCCTTGATCGAGGTGCCACGGTTGGCGGCGAAGTCCAGGCCCGAATGCGGGTTGCGCTCCTGGCCGTTGAAGAAGCGACGCAGGCCGAAGGGGCTCGACAGCGGCCCGTTCACTGGCCTGTCGAGCAACAGATTGCTCGGCTGGCGCGGGCTGAACTGGCGGTAGGCGCGGGTCTGTTCGGCCAGCTCGCGTTCGATGCGCGCAAGGTTCTTGGCGTTGGGTGTGACCTGCTGCTGGTTCTTGAGGGTGATGCGCTGCTCGGCGTAATGCTTGGCACCGACCTGGAAGGGCAGGCGCCGGCCATCGTCGACCTCCACCTGCTGGCTGCCGGGCTTGACGCTCAAGGGAATGCCGACAATAGCGATCCAGCGCTTGCCGTTTTCACGAATGGTCAGCACCGGCTTGCCCTGGTAACGCACCTTGGGAGCCTGCTCCTGGTCACCCAGGTCGACCACTGCCACGCCGCCGGGCACCGGCTTGTTCAGCAGGCGGGTGATGAAACCTTCGGCGTGGGCGGGCAGGGCAAGACACAGGGCCAGCAGGCCTGCGCACAGCCTGTGTAGGAGCGAGCTCTGCTCGCGAAGCTTCTGGGGTATCAATGTTCGCGAGCAGAGCTCGCTCCTACGGGGAGAGGCCGGCATTGGTTCAATCCAGCAGCGACAGGGTCGCCGGTTGTATGTGGTTGTCTTCGACGCGCACGTCCAGCTCGCCTTCGCTCAGGCGTGCCTTGAGGCGTTGCCCCGGCTGGGTCTGCGCGGCGCTGCGCACGGCCTGGCCGCGCTCATCGAGAAGGATGGCGTAGCCACGGCCGAGAGTGGCTAGCGGGCTGACGATCTGCAGTTGCGCGGCCAGCGCACCCAGTTGCTGGCGCTGGTTGCGCAGTTGTGCCTGCATGGCCCGTGGCAGGCGCGCGGCAAGGCCGTCCAGGCGTTGGCGCAGCATGCCCAGGCCGCGCCCCGGATGCTGCGCGGCGAGGCGCGCATCGAGACGCGCCAGGCGTTCTCGCTGATTGGCCAGTTGCTGGTTGAAGGCGCGGCGCAGGCGCATGTCCAGATCGTCCAGGCGCTGGGCCTGCTGGCGCAGGCGCTCACCGGGGTGACGCAGGCGTTTGCTGGTGCCTTCCAGGCGCAGGCGTTCGCGGGCCAGGCGGCCTTGCATGTGCAGCACCAGGCGTCGCTGCAGGTTGTGCAGGCGCTGCACCAGCTCGCTGCTGTCCGGGGCCAGTAGCTCGGCGGCGGCCGAGGGCGTCGGTGCGCGCACGTCAGCGACGAAGTCGGCGATGGACACGTCCGTTTCGTGACCCACGGCGCTGACGATGGGCGTGACGCAGGCGGCCACGGCGCGGGCCACGGCCTCTTCGTTGAAACACCAGAGGTCTTCCAGCGAGCCGCCGCCACGAGCCAGGATCAGTGCATCGAACCCTTGCGCGTCAGCGCGTTGCAGGGCGCGGACGATCTGCGCGGTGGCCTCGCGGCCTTGCACGGCAGTGGGGATCAGGTTCAGTTCCACCTGCGGCGCGCGGCGGCGAAATACGCTGATGATGTCGCGGATCACCGCACCGGTCGGTGAGCTGACGATGCCGATGCGCTTGGGGTGAGCGGGCAGGGCGATCTTACGCTCGGTCGAGAACAGCCCTTCGGCGCCGAGCTTTTCCTTCAGCGCCTCGAAGGCCAGGCGCAGAGCGCCATCACCGGCTGGTTCCACTGCATCGAGAATCAACTGATAGTCGCCACGGCCCTCGAACAGCGAGACCTTGCCGCGCACCTTGACCGCCAGGCCATCGCGCAACGCCTGGCGCACCCGCGCGGCGTTCTGGCGGAACAAGGCGCAGCGCACCTGGGCCTGGTTGTCCTTGAGGGTGAAATAGATGTGGCCGGAGGCCGGGCGGGCCAGGTTGGAGATTTCCCCCTCGACCCAGATGCTGGCGAACACGTCCTCCAACAACAGGCGCGCACGGTTGTTGAGCTGGCTGACGCTGAGCACCTCACGGTCGAGGTTCAGGCGCTGAAACGGATCTTTGATCATGGGGCGGCATGATAAGCGGACTCGGCGGCAGGCGCGACCGCGTCATCGAGCAGGCGCTCCAGCAGCCAGGCGGCGACCGGGCGCAGCTCGCGCTGGCGCGACCACAGCACATCGACCCGCACCTGTCGTGGCCAGCCGGGTAATCGCAGCTCCTGCAACATCCCGCCGCCGTGGTTGGCCACCAGCTCTCGAGGCAGTTCCGCCCAACCGAAGCCCAGCGCGGCCATCTCCAGCAGCAGAATGAAGTCCGGCGCTGACCAGCAGCGGCCGCCGCTGCCGGGCAGATCGTCGGACGGCATGTCATGGGTGGCCACGCTGGTCAGGCGCAGAACGCGCCAGTTGGCCAGATCTTCCGTGGTGATCGAGTGCAGCTTAGCCAGTGGATGTTCCCGTGCCACGAACAGGCCGAACTCGGCGTTGCCGGGGACGCTGGCATGGGCGATATCGGGCGGGTAGGACGGCTGCGCGGCCAGCAACCCCAGGTGCGCGCGGCCCTGGTTGACCAGATCCAGCACGTCGGCATGCTCGGCGATCAGACACTCGAACTCCAGGTCGGGAAAGCGCTGATCCAGTTCCACCAGGCGAGCCTGGTACTGCTTGGGCTGGTAGGCGTCCGACAGGGCCAGGGTCAATTTCGCTTCCTGGCCACGGGCCAGGCTCACGGCATGCCGCACCAGACGGTCACTGGCGGCCAGCACTTGCTCGGCATGGGCCAGCAGGCTGCTGCCTGCTTCGGTCAGTTGCAGGCGTCGTGGGCCGCGCTCGAACAGCTCGACGCCAAGATCCAGCTCCAGGCGCGCGACAGCCTCGCTGATGGTCGACTGGCTCTTGCCCAGACGCCGAGCTGCGGCGCTGAGCGAGCCGCAACTGGCAGCCTGAGCGAAGGCCTGGAGGGAATCGGGGGAAGGAGTCATATCGGTTTTCCCGATGGCAGCTGGTTTTTTGATAAGCGTAATCCCGATGATCATAGCGCCCATCGTCATCCATCACGAGGTGCCTCTCATGACTCAGCCCCTGCCGCGCTCTGTGCCTGAGCGCATCGGTCACGCCCTGGCCTTTGAAGGGATCGCCGTGCTCATCTGTGCGCCGGCTCTGGCTTGGTTCATGGGCAAGCCGCTGCTGCAGCTCGGTGTGTTGACCCTGATGTTCTCCTTCGTCGCCATGCTCTGGAACATGCTGTTCAACTACCTCTTCGACCGGGCGCAGAGTCGCCTGGGCTTCGAGCGCGGGCTGGGGGCGCGGATCTGCCACGCGCTGCTGTTCGAGGGCGGCCTGGTGGTCATGCTGGTGCCACTGGCGGCCTGGTGGCTGTCGGTCAGCCTGCTCAAGGCCTTCCTCCTGGATATTGGGCTGATCCTGTTCTTCCTGCCCTATACCCTCGCGTTCAACTGGATCTACGACGTGCTGCGGGCGCGTTGGCTGGCTCGACGCCAAGCTCAGGGGGCTGCAGCGGTCTGTCGCGGGGCTTGATTGGCTGGCTACAGCGGCTAAGCTGCCGCCCTTTCCTTGCCAGCCTCCCGAGCACCATGACCGCGCAACTGATCCTCGTCCCGCAGATATCCACGCTTCCCGCTCACGAGCAAAAGGCCCAGGCCATGCTGCGCTGGCTGGTCAAACGGGAGATCGTCGCGACGTTGCCGACCACCTGCGGGCAGGGTGGTAATGGCATGGCCTACGCCATCGGGCCGGGCGCGCGGCGGATCGCTCAACGCCCCGAGTTGCTGCCTTACGGTCAGCCGCACAATGGCCTGGAGATCATCACCAAGCGTTGCATCTATATGCCGACCCGCGACTTTCTCGAAGAGGCCGGCTGCCCGGAGTGCCGCCGCGAAGTGGGCATACCGCTGTTCGACAGTCTGGAGGTCTGGTGGCCGGGGGAAACCGACAACTTCACCTGCCCGGAGTGCGGGCATGAAGATGACATCAACGGCTTCCTGTTCCTGCAGCCCTGCGGCTTTTCCAACCTGGGCTTCATCTTCAACGGCTGGGCTGAAGCCGGCCTGCGCCCGGCGTTCGTCGAGGAACTTGGCGAACGTCTGGGTTTTGCGGTGAGGCAGGTGCGGGTCGACGATCCGGCCTGAGCGATTTGCCAAGCATTTGTGGGAGGGGCTTCAGCCGCGACTTCATGCTGCTTTCCGTCACCGCTGAAGCGCCTCCCACTGCGTTGTCTCAGAACTCGACGCAGGCGGACAGGCGCAGCTCGCGCGGCTCGCCGACGGCGATGCGCAGGTCGCCACCGCTGGACGGGTAGTACCTCTTGTCGAACAGGTTGTTGGCATTGAGCTGCAACCGGGTCTTGTCGCCCAGCAGGTGGGTGGTTTCCCAGGAGACGAAGGCATCGGCCACGGTGTAGCTGTCCAGCCAGGCGCTGTTGGCATTATCCACCGCACGCTTGCCGACGTAGCGAGCGCCGCCACCGACGCGCCAGGCACCGAATTCGCCGGGTACTGCCAGATCGTGGCTTAGGTACAGACTGCCCATGTTCTTCGCCGCGTTGACCAGGGCATTGCCCTTGTCAGTCGGGTCGTCGAGGATTTCCGTGTCGGTATACGCGTAGGTGGCGATCAGGTTCCAGCGTTCGGCGATACGCCCGCTCAGGTCGACTTCCACGCCGCGCGAGCCCACCTTGCCGGCGGCTTCGGATACGCCATTGTTGCTGACCACCACGTTCTGCTTCTCGATGTCATAGAGGGCGATATTGGCGCTCAGGTTGGGCGTGATGTCGTATTTGGCACCCACTTCACGGCTCTTGCCTTCTTCCGGGTCATAGGCGCTGGCGTCGGCCAGGCTGTCGGACTGGTTGGGTTTGAACGACTCGCTGTAGTTGGCGTAGAGCGAGAGCTTGTCGGTGGCGGCGAAGACCACGCCGACGAAGGGCAGGAAGGCCTGGCCCTGATCGTCGATCTGCTTGCGGTAACTGGCACCGAGGCCTTGATCCAGATACTGGTCGTAGCGCTGATAGCGGCCGCCGAGCACCAGAATCCACTGATCGTCGAGATGCCAGTTGTCCTTGGCGTAGAGCGAGTTGGAATGTACCTCGTCGCGTTTGTCGCTTTGCGTGCCGCTGATGGCACGGGATTCGGCCAGGTTGCCGTAGACCGGGCGGTAGATGTTGAAGTTGCTGGTGGCGCTGCCCCGATAGGTGTCGCCACGGAAGTTATCCACCTGCTCGTCGTCGATCCCCAGCAGCAATTCGTGGTGCTGACCGAGCAGGCGGGTGCTGCCAATCCAGTCCCAGGCGGCATACTGCACCTGATTGTCGTACCGGGCGCCATTGGCCTGGCGGCGCAGGGTGCCGACGTTGTTCAGCGCCGCGCGCTGGGTGGCTGACGCATTACCGCTGCTGGCGATGCTCGGCACCGCTTCGGCGAAGTCGTACTTTTCCTGGTTGAAGCTGTAGGTGAAGCGGGTTTTCCAGTCCGGGGTCAACTGGTACTCGATGCGTGCATCGAAGATCTGGTCGATGCCTTCGTTTTTCGCCCAGGGTTCGCCGAACTGCTGGTTGTAGCGAGTGTCGGCGATGCGCTTGTTGACCAGCACCGTGCCACGATCTACTGGCGTGGAGTATTCCTTGTACTGGTAGGACAGGTCGATGCGCAGGTCATCGCTGCTCCAGCTCAACGAGGGGGCGATCAGGCTGCGCTGATCGCTGCCGTAGTTGCGCCAGTAGTCCTCGTGCTGTCGCTCGGCGATCAGGCGGTAGGCAAAGCCACTGTCGCCCAGCGGGCCGGTGGTATCGAGCGACAGGTTACCGCCGCCGAAGCCGGAGTACTCGCCCGACAGGCGCGTGCGCTGGCTGTATTCGGGACGCTTGCTGATGACGTTGATCAGCCCGCCTGGCTCCAGGGCGCCGTAGAGCAGCGATGCCGGCCCCTTGAGCACTTCCACGCGCTCGCTGGTGGCGTCGAAGTTGCGTGACAGGTTGCTGCGCACGCCATCGCGCAAGGTCGAGCCATCGGTATTGCCGCCGAAGCCGCGCTTGACGAAGCCGTCCTGAGTGCCAGCCAGCGTGTTGCTCTGGGTAATGCCGCTGACGAACTTCATCGCATCGTCCAGCGATTTGACCTGGAAGTCCTCGATGGTCTGCGGGGTAACCACCTGCACTGACTGGGCCTCATCCTTGAGCGCAACGGAAGACTTGCTCGCCGTGCTGGCACGCCTGGCCTGGTAGCCGTTCTCGTCGGCGATGGGGGCGGCGACTATGTCCTGATTGGGTAATTCCAGCTCCTGGGCGAGCAGGGAACTGGTGGGCAGCAGGCAGAGGCCGAGGAGAGCGACGCGAGGGCAGCTCAGGGAAGGGCGGCTGGATTTCATTTGTTACTCACGTGCAGGTGTTTTTGAGAATCATTATTTTATGGCTCATGGCCAGTTGCTGGCTAGGGTCTGTTGCCGTTTCGACTGATCGGGCGAAACGGAACGTTTGCATTGAGTGCGGCGAGGCCGGTGGGTATAATGTCGCGCTTCTTATTTTCCCGCTCGGGAGCCCGCCATGCTGCGCATCAGCCAAGAAGCACTCACTTTCGACGACGTCCTGCTCATCCCCGGTTACTCCGAGGTGCTGCCCAAGGACGTCAGCCTCAAGACCCAACTGACCCGTGGGATCGAACTGAACATTCCGCTGCTGTCCGCCGCCATGGACACGGTCACCGAGGCACGCCTGGCCATCGCCATGGCGCAGGAAGGCGGCATTGGCATCATCCACAAGAACATGACCATCGAGCAGCAGGCTGCCGAAGTGCGCAAGGTCAAGAAGTTCGAGGCCGGTGTGGTCAAGGATCCGATCACCATCGAAGCCGAGACCACCGTGCGTGACCTCTTCGAGCTGACCCGGCAGAACAACATCTCCGGCGTGCCGGTGCTGTCCAATGGCGACCTGGTGGGTATCGTCACCTCCCGCGACGTGCGCTTCGAGAACCGCCTGGATGCCCTGGTGCGTGACGTGATGACGCCGAAAGAGCGCCTGGTCACCGTCAAGGAAGGTGCCGACAAGGAAACCGTGCGCGAACTGCTGCACAAGCACCGTATAGAGAAGGTGCTGATCGTCGACGACGCCTTCAACCTCAAGGGCATGATGACCGTCAAGGACATCGAGAAGGCCAAGGCCTACCCGCTGGCGAGCAAGGACGACCAGGGGCGTCTGCGTGTCGGTGCTGCCGTCGGTACCGGCGCTGACACCGGCGACCGCGTGGCTGCACTGGCTGCCGCTGGCGTCGACGTGATCATCGTCGATACTGCCCACGGCCACTCCAAGGGCGTGATCGACCGCGTGCGCTGGGTCAAGCAGAACTTCCCGGACGTCCAGGTGATCGGCGGCAACATCGCCACCGGCGCTGCCGCGCTGGCGCTGGTCGAAGCCGGCGCCGATGGTGTCAAGGTCGGCATCGGCCCTGGCTCCATCTGCACCACGCGCATCGTCGCCGGTGTTGGCGTGCCGCAGATCAGCGCCGTGGCCAACGTCGCCGCCGCCCTGGCCGGCACTGGCGTGCCGCTGATCGCCGACGGTGGTATCCGTTTCTCCGGTGACCTGTCCAAGGCCATAGTCGCCGGCGCATACGCCGTGATGATCGGCTCCATGCTGGCCGGTACCGAGGAGGCGCCGGGCGAGGTCGAACTGTTCCAGGGCCGTTCCTACAAGGCCTACCGCGGCATGGGCTCGCTGGGCGCCATGGCCCAGGCGCAAGGTTCCTCCGATCGTTACTTCCAGGACTCCTCGGCCGGTGCCGAGAAACTGGTGCCGGAAGGTATCGAAGGCCGCGTGCCGTACAAGGGCGCGATGAGCGCCATCGTCCACCAGTTGATGGGTGGCCTGCGCGCCTCCATGGGTTACACCGGCTGCGCCACCGTCGAAGAGATGCGCACCAAGCCTGAGTTCGTGCGCATCACTGGTGCCGGCATGGCCGAGTCGCACGTCCACGACGTGCAGATCACCAAGGAAGCGCCGAACTACCGGGTGGGCTAGCCCACCAGCTTCAAGTTCCAAGCGGCAAGCCACAAGCCATGAGCATTGCGGCTGCCGCTTTCTTCTTCAACTTGCAGCTTGCAGCTTGAGGCTTGCAGCTGCCTCGCAGAGGCGCCCATGGCCCACGACATTCACGCCCACCGCATCCTGATTCTGGACTTCGGTTCCCAGTACACCCAACTGATCGCCCGCCGCGTGCGCGAGATCGGCGTCTATTGCGAACTGCACCCCTGGGACATGAGCGACGAGGACATTCGTGCCTTCGCGCCGCGCGGCATCATCCTCGCCGGCGGCCCGGAGTCGGTGCACGAAGCCGATAGCCCGCGTGCCCCGCAAGCCGTGTTCGACCTGAATGTGCCGGTGCTGGGCATCTGCTACGGCATGCAGACCATGGCCGAGCAGCTCGGCGGCAAGGTGGAAGGCTCCGACCTGCGTGAGTTCGGCTACGCCCGTGTCGACGTGGTCGGCAAGAGCGAGCTGCTGGCCGGCATCGAAGACCATGTCGACGCCGACGGCGTGTTCGGCCTGGACGTGTGGATGAGCCACGGCGACAAGGTCACTCGCCTGCCGGAAGGCTTCCATATCCTCGCCAGCACCCCGAGCTGCCCGATCGCCGCCATGTGCGACGACAGCCGCCATTACTACGGCGTGCAGTTCCACCCGGAAGTGACCCACACCAAGCAAGGCGGTCGCATACTCTCGCGCTTCGTGCTGGAAATCAGCGGCTGCGAAGCCCTGTGGACGCCGGCCAACATCGTCGAAGACGCCGTTGCCGCCGTGCGCGCCCAGGTTGGCGACGCCAACGTGCTGCTCGGCCTGTCCGGCGGTGTGGATTCCTCGGTGGTCGCGGCGCTGCTGCACAAGGCCATCGGCGACCAGCTCACCTGCGTGTTCGTCGACAACGGCCTGCTGCGCCTGCACGAGGGTGATCAGGTGATGGCCATGTTCGCCGAGAACATGGGCGTCAAGGTCATCCGCGCCAACGCCGAGGAGCAGTTCCTCGCCAACCTGGCCGGCGAAGCCGACCCGGAGAAAAAGCGCAAGATCATTGGCCGCACCTTCATCGACGTGTTCGATGCCGAGGCCAGCAAACTGGACAACATCCAGTTCCTCGCCCAGGGCACCATCTACCCGGACGTGATCGAGTCGGCTGGCGCCAAGAGCGGCAAGGCCCACGTGATCAAGAGCCACCACAACGTCGGCGGCCTGCCCGAGGAAATGAACCTCAAGCTGGTCGAGCCACTGCGTGAACTGTTCAAGGACGAAGTGCGCAAGATCGGTCTGGAGCTGGGCCTGCCCTACGACATGGTCTACCGCCACCCCTTCCCGGGCCCAGGCCTGGGCGTGCGCATCCTCGGCGAAGTGAAGAAGGAATACGCCGACATCCTGCGCCGTGCCGACCACATCTTCATCGAAGAACTGCGCAAGGCCGACTGGTACCACAAGACCAGCCAGGCCTTCGTGGTGTTCCAGCCGGTGAAATCGGTGGGCGTGGTCGGTGATGGCCGTCGCTACGCCTGGGTCGTCGCCCTGCGCGCCGTGGAAACCGTGGACTTCATGACCGCACGCTGGGCGCACCTGCCTTATGAACTGCTGGAAACCGTCAGCGGCCGCATCATCAACGAAATCGACGGCATCTCCCGCGTCACCTACGACGTGTCGAGCAAGCCGCCAGCGACCATCGAGTGGGAATGATCCCGCTGCGGTAAATGAAAAAACCGGCTTCGGCCGGTTTTTTCATGCCTTGGATAAGGAGCGCTCAGCGAACCGAGCGCTGGCGCTCCCAGCAGCGATAGTGGTCGATCAGCGTCTGCTCGACCGGGCGGTAGGTGATGCCCAGCTCGTCGATGCTGCGCTGGTTGTCGATGGCGAAGCGAATGCCCAGGTGCTTGCGCAGGTAGTCGCCATCCAGGCCGAAGAGCGGCCCGATCAGGCGGATCAGTCCATTGGGCAGGCTGTAGGTGGGGAGCGTCCAGGGGCGGTGATGCTGCGGGCGAACGATCCTGGCCACCTCGGCGAAGGACAGCATGCGTTTTTCCGCCAGGATGTAGCGCCCCTGTGCGCTGCGGTTGCTGGCTGCGGCGATGTGCGCCTGCGCCACTTCGCGCACGTCCACGGTGGTGATGCTCAGGTCGGGCATGCCATAGAAGAAATAGCCCCTGAACATCTCGTCCAGCAGGAACAGACTGCCGGAGTCCGAGGCAGGCGTCAGCGACGGGCCGAGAATCAGGCCGGGGTTGATCGTCACCAGTGTCCAGCGATCCTGGCGGGCGCAGATGGCCCAGGCTTCCTTTTCTGCAGCGGTCTTGGCGTAGTGATAAGGATTGTTCTCCAGTGTGCTGCTGCTATTGAAGTAGGCCTCCGAAAGGGTCTGGCGCTGCATCTGCATGACATCGATGTAGTCGCCGAAGATCGCCCCGACGGTGGAGGTCATCACCACCCGTGTAACGCTGGGGGTTCTGTCCACGCTGCCCAGCACGTTGCGTGTCCCTTGCAGGGCCGGTTCGAGCATCTGCCGGCGGCCATCCTTGATCTTCTCGGGGAGCAGAAATGGCGAGGCGACGTGGTGCACCACCGAGCAACCCTGCATGGGCGCATCGAAGGCGCCAGTTGCCAGCAGGTCGGCCTCGAACAAATGCAAATGCCCCGGAAATTCCTTCTGCAGATCCAGCAACGGCTGCAGCTTGGCTGCATTGCCAAGGCTGCGCACCGTGGCGTGAACGCTATTGCCGGCAGCGAGCAATTGCTGGATCAGGTGGCAGGCGACATAGCCGCTGCCGCCAGTGACCAATACGGTTTCAGCCATGCTGTATAAATCCTTTCTGGCGTGGGGTGGGGCGACGCCTTGAATCTGCGCGGTCGTTGGTCCTGCGCGCGAGTGGTGTGGTGGCGTGCAGGGTGCCGTGGAAACACCGTAGCGAGCGTTGTTATCAGGCAGCGCTAGCTTATCCAGGCACCGACAAGGCCAATAAGGGGTGTAAGGGACGCAAAAGGGGGCTGAGACGGACAGCGAATTGGGATTATCGAACGTGGCGTCGCTACTCTGACTCTTCGCTCAGGGCCTCTTTGATCCAGAAGGGGCAATACCGCTGAACCCTGCTCTTTACCGAATGCTGGCAGGTGGATATTGTGACCGGCACCGCACCAGGGCAGGCCGCATTACCTCAGGGATGGCCGTGCACGCCCGCCGTTATCACCGCCATCCGTTGGGCTCGTTGACCACTTTGCCGGGTGGAGCAAGGATTCGTACAAGGCCGGAGCATGGACAAGAAATCGCTTTCCGAGCGCGACATCTGCAGCAAGTACATCACCCCCGCCATCACCGCCGCCGGCTGGGATCTGCACAAGCAGGTGCGCGAGGAAGTCAGCTTCACCAAGGGCCGCATCATCGTCCGTGGCAAGCTGCACAGCCGTGGCCAGGCGCGCCGTGCCGACTACATCCTCTATCACCAGCCCAACCTGCCCATCGCCGTGATCGAGGCCAAGGACAACAAGCACTCGCTCGGCGCCGGCATGCAGCAGGCGCTTGGCTATGCCGAGTCGCTCGACGTGCCCTTCGTGTTTTCCAGCAACGGCGATGGCTTTCTCTTCCATGACCGCAGCGGCACCGGCCGCCAGGTGGAAACCGCGCTGAGCCTCGACCAGTTCCCCAGCCCGGACGAACTCTGGCAACGCTATTGCCAGTGGAAGGGCCTGGATGCCCCGGCCCGGCAGAAGGCCCAGGCGCCGTACTACGACGACGGCTCTGAGCGCGCGCCTTACTACTATCAGATGAACGCCATCAACCGCACGGTCGAGGCCGTCGCGCGCGGCCAGGAGCGCATCTTGCTGGTAATGGCCACCGGCACCGGCAAGACCTACACCGCCTTCCAGATCATCTGGCGGCTGTGGAAGTCCGGGCAGAAGAAACGCATTCTCTTCCTTGCCGACCGCAACATCCTGGTCGATCAGACCAAGACCAAGGACTTCAAACCCTTCGGCCCGGCGATGACCAAGATCGCCAAGCGGCAGATCGACAAGTCCTACGAGATCTACCTGTCGCTGTACCAGGCCGTGACCGGCGCCGAAGAAGACCAGAACATCTACAAGCAGTTTTCCCGTGACTTCTTCGACCTCATCATCATCGACGAATGCCACCGCGGCAGCGCCGCCGCCGATTCCGCCTGGCGCGAGATACTCGACTATTTCTCCAGCGCCACCCACATCGGCCTTACCGCCACGCCCAAGGAAACCAAAGAGGTTTCCAGCAGCACCTACTTCGGCGAGCCGGTGTACAGCTACAGCCTCAAGCAAGGCATCGAAGACGGCTTCCTCGCGCCCTACAAGGTGGTGCGCATCGACTTCGACAAGGACCTGCAAGGCTGGCGCCCGCCCAAGGGCATGCGCGACAAGCACGGCGAACTGATCGAAGACCGCATCTACGACCTCAAGGACATGGATCGCCACCTGGTCATCGAAGCACGCACCTGGACGGTGGCGGCCAAGGTCACCGAGTTCCTCAAGGCCACTGATCCGTACCAGAAAACCATCATCTTCTGCGACGATATCGACCACGCCGAGCGCATGCGCCAGGCGCTGGTTAACCTCAACCCCGAGCGCATCGCCGAGAACCGCAAGTACGTCATGCGCATCACCGGCGATGACCAGGAAGGCAAGGCCGAGCTGGACAACTTCATCAACCCCGAGCTGCGCTACCCGGTGATCGCCACCACCAGCAAGCTGCTGACGACTGGCGTGGATGCCCAGACCTGCAAGCTGATCGTGCTCGACCAGCACATCAAGTCCATGACCGAGTTCAAGCAGATCATCGGTCGTGGCACGCGCATCAACGAGGATTACGGCAAGTACTGGTTCACCATCATGGACTTCAAGAAAGCCACCGAACTGTTCGCCGACCCCGCCTTCGATGGCGAGCCGGTGGTGATCTACAGCCCCGGAGGGGACGACTCCCCCGTGCCGCCGGACAGCCCCCTGGCCGATGAAGACGGCATCGTCGACGGTGGCGATTGGCTGCCCGAAGGAGACGAAACCGACGACGGCGACGAGAGCGGTAAAAAGCGCATCAAGTACGTGATCGACAGCGTACCGATCTACGTCATCGCCGAGCGCGTGCAGTATTACGGGCCGGACGGCAAGCTGATCACCGAATCGCTGCGCGACTACACCCGCACCTGCGTGCACAAGCAGTTCGCCTCGCTCGATGACTTCCTGCGCCTGTGGAGCAGTGCCGAGCAGAAGAAAGCCATCATCGACGAACTCGCTGCCCAGGGCGTGATGTGGGAAGCGCTGGCCGAAGAAGTCCAAGCCAAGCGCGGCCAGGCCCTCGACCCCTTCGACCTGATCTGCCACATCGCCTTCGACCAGCCGCCGCTGACCCGCAAGGAACGCGCCGAGCAGGTGAAGAAGCGCAACTACTTCGCCAGGTACTCCGGCGCTGCCCGCCAGGTGCTGGAAGCCTTGCTCGACAAATACGCAGACACCGGCATCGAGCACATCGAAGACATCCGCATTCTCCAGCTCGACCCGTTCCGGCAGATCGGCGCGCCGATGGAGCTGGTCAGGGCGTTTGGCGACCGCGCCGGCTACGACAAGGCGCTGCATGAGCTGGAAACCGAGCTTTACGCCAGCTAGCCCGCGCAGTCAGTAGCCAACCCCATTACAATTCCCCGCTTTGCCGTACCCGCCCGGAAGTCACCATGTCCATCAGCTCAACCATCAAATCCATCCAGGACATCATGCGCAAGGATGTCGGCGTCGATGGCGACGCCCAGCGCATCGGCCAGCTCGTGTGGATGCTGTTTCTCAAGATCTTCGATGACCGCGAGCTGGAATGGGAAGAGATGGATAGCGATTACCGCTCGCCGCTGCCCGACAGTTGCCGCTGGCGCACCTGGGCGGCCAACCCGGAAGGCATTACCGGCGAAGAGCTCAAGCACTTCATCGACAACAACCTGTTCCCGCAACTGCAGAACCTCCACGAATACAGCACCACCCCGGCGGCCTACGTGGTGCGCGGTGTGTTCGAGGATGCCTACAACTACATGAAGTCCGGCCAGCTCATCCGCCAGGTGATCAACAAGATCCAGGAGGGCGTGGACTTCAACAAGGCGCGGGAGCGTCACGCCTTCGGCGACATGTACGAGCAACTGCTGCGCGACCTGCAAGGGGCCGGCAATGCTGGTGAGTTCTACACCCCGCGTCCGGTCACCGAGTTCATGGTGCGTATGGTCGACCCCAAGCTGCACGAGAAGGTGATGGATCCCGCCTGTGGTACAGGCGGCTTTCTCACTTGCACCATCGAGCACAAGCGCAGCCGTTACGTGAAAACCGCCGACGACGAACGCGTGCTGCAGGCCAGCATCTTCGGCGTGGAGAAAAAGCCACTGCCGCACCTGCTGGCCACCACCAATATGATCCTGCATGGCATCGAAGTGCCCAGCCAGATCAAGCACGACAATACCCTGAGCCGTCCCTTGATCAGTTGGGGGCCGAGTGAGCGGGTCGACTGCATCGTCGCCAACCCACCGTTCGGCGGCATGGAAGAAGACGGCATCGAAAGCAACTTCCCCGCCGCCTTCCGCACCCGAGAAACCGCCGACCTGTTTCTGGTGCTGATCATGCACCTGCTCAAGGACGGTGGCCGCGCCGCCGTAGTGTTGCCCGATGGTTTCCTCTTCGGTGAAGGCATCAAGAGCCGCATCAAGGAAAAGCTGCTCACCGAATGCAACCTGCACAGCATCGTTCGCCTGCCCAATGGCGTGTTCAACCCCTACACCGGCATCAAGACCAACCTGCTGTTCTTCACCAAGGGCACGCCGACCAAGCAGGTGTGGTTCTACGAGCACCAGTACCCGGCAGGCGTTAAGAACTACTCCAAGACCAAGCCCATGCGTATCGAAGAGTTCGCCGTCGAGGAGGCTTGGTGGGGCAGCGAGGCCGATGGCTTTGCCGCACGGGTGGAAAACGAATTCGCCTGGAAGGTCAGCCTGGACGAGATCAAGGCGCGCAACTGGAACCTGGACTGCAAGAACCCGCACGTCGGCGAGCAGGTCAGCCACGACCCGGACGAGCTGCTGCGTAACTACGCCGCCCTGCAAGGCGAGATTGGCGAGTTGCGTGACCAACTCAAGGCTGTGCTGGCCGAAGCGCTGGAACGCCAGTGAACTCCTGGGGAGCACGAGCATGAACAGCGAAATAGCGATCTATGAAAGCGCCAACGGCCAGATCGCCGTCACCGTCGAGCATGACAGTGTCTGGTTGAGACAGGAACAGCTGGCCGAGTTGTTTGGTCGTGACCGCACGGTGATCGGGCGCCATATTCGCAACGTTTTCGCCGAGGGCGAGCTGGAGCGTGAAAGCAATGTGCAAAATCTGCACATTGCCGGTTCAGACAAGCCTGTAGCCTTTTACAACCTCGACGTGATCATCTCTCTGGGCTACCGGGTCAAATCGCGAGAGGGCACACGCTTCAGGCAATGGGCCAATCAAGTACTCAAGCAACACCTGACCCAGGGCTACAGCCTCAACCGCGAACGCTTCGAGGCCAATGCCCGTGAGGTGGAAGCGGCGCTGGAACTGGTGCGCAAGACGGCACGCGCGCCCGAGCTGGATAGCGAGGGTGGCCGTGGCCTGGTGGAAATCGTCAGCCGCTACACCCAGACCTTTCTCTGGTTGCAGCGCTATGACGAAGGCCTGCTTAGCGAGCCCGCCGGCAGCCCCGGTGGTGAACTGCCCAGCCTGGCCAGCGCGCGCCAGCACCTGCAGAGCCTGAAAGCTCAGTTGATGGCCCGTGGCGAAGCCAGCGAACTGTTCGCCCGCGAACGTGGCGACGGCCTCGCCGCGCTGCTCGGCAATCTGCAGCAGAGCGTATTCGGCGAGCCAGCCTACCCCAGCCTGGAAAGCAAAGCCGCGCACCTGCTGTATTTCGTGGTCAAGAACCACCCCTTCGCCGATGGCAACAAACGCAGCGGCGCCTACCTGTTCGTCGACTTCCTGCACCGCAACGGTCGTTTGCTCGACGCCCAGGGCAACCCGCTGATCAACGACACCGGCCTGGCCGCGCTGACCCTGCTGGTCGCCGAGTCTGCCCCGGCACAGAAAGACACCCTGATTCGCCTGATCATGAATATGCTCGCCCCGGAACCCCGCCCATGACCGCTTTGCTCACCGATAACCTGCCGCTGCTGGCCGGCGCGCCCAATGGCATCAAGAAACTGCGTGAGCTGATTCTGGAGCTGGCGGTGCGCGGCAAGCTGGTGCCGCAAGATCCGAGTGATGAGCCAGCCAGTGAGTTGCTTAAGCGGATTGCCGAGGAAAAAGCGCGATTGGTGGCTGAGGGGAAGATAAAGAAGCAGAAACCTCTGGCAGAACTTGCCGATGAGGAAAGGCCGTTTGAATTACCGCAAAGTTGGGAATGGCGCCGCATTTCAGAGCTGCTGCCAGAGTTCCAGAACGGAGCCTCAAGCCGGGGAGACGCCGACGGATTGCCCGTTACTGTCCTCCGACTTGCAGATATCAGAGCGGGAGAGATATCTCTCGATGACACCCGAACCCTGGTGTTATCAGAAACGACAATACGCAAATACACACTCGAAGATGGCGACATTCTGCTCATCAGAGTGAACGGCAGTGCTGATTTGGTGGGTCGTTTTGTGGTTTGTCGGGCAAATCTCCAGGCCATTCCCTGTGACCATTTCATCCGAATGAGATTTTCAAGAGGTCTGGTTGATTCGGCATATCTCAAGCTTGTCGGAGACAGCGATATTGCAAGAAGCGCAATCGCGGGGCTGTTCGTAAGTACCGCTGGACAAAAAACGGTGAATCAGGGGCATATAGGGTCACTATCAGTGCCTTTCCCCCCCCTTGCCGAACAACACCGTATCGTCGCCAAAGTCGATGAACTGATGGCCCTATGCGACCGGCTGGAAGCCCGGCAGGCCGACGCCGAAAGCGCTCACGCCCAACTGGTGCAGGCGCTGCTGGATAGCCTGACCCAGGCCCAAGATGCAGAGGATTTTGCGCAAAGCTGGCAGCGCCTGGCCGAATTTTTCCACACCCTGTTCACCACCGAATCCAGTATCGAGGCCCTCAAGCAAACCCTGCTGCAACTGGCCGTAAGGGGGAGGTTGGTGCCGCAGATTCCTGAGGAGAAGGAAGCAATTAATTGGTTAGAGAGTATTCAACTTGAAAAACAGCGGCTTCAACATAACCGCCTGCGTCAGAATATAAATAGCGCCACGGGCATTGAGATTGAGACGCCTGCTACAGAGCTGCCTGAGTCATGGCACTGGGTATCGCTCGCTGATATCACACTTGGTATGGACTCTGGCTGGAGTCCAGCCTGTGAGCCCACGCCATCGCCGAGCGATAGTGTATGGGGAGTCCTTAAAACTACGGCAGTTCAGGTTTTGCAGTATCTGGAGGGTGAGAACAAAGAGCTTCCCGCCCACCTTGAGCCCAGACCTGATGCAGAAGTAAGAGCTGGGGATATTCTTTTTACCCGTGCAGGCCCAACCAATAGGGTGGGTGTTTCTTGCCTGGTCGAAAGTACAAGACCTCGCCTAATGATCTCGGACAAGATTATTCGTTTTCATCCCGTCGAAGTCGGTGCGTACGGACGGTACATTGCCTTGTGTCTTAATACCGGTGCTACTGCTATGTACTTGGAGCTAGCAAAGTCCGGCATGGCTGCTAGCCAAGTAAATATTTCGCAGGAAAAACTGAAGCGAGCACCAATACCTTTCCCTCCGCTACCAGAACAACACCGCATCGTTGCCAAAGTCGATCAACTAATGTCGCTCTGCGACCAACTCAAAGCCCGCCTTAACCTGGCCCGCCAGGTGCATGAGCAACTGGCCAGTGCCCTGGTCGAGCAGGCCGTGGCCTAACCAACAGGAGTGCAGGGATGCCCATCCGCACGCAAATTTGGACTGTCGGCGCGCAACCCACGCCGCTGAAAAACGCCGTGCTGGCCAGCGAGCAGTTTCTCGAAGACATGATCGTCAGCGCCCCGGCGCTGCTGTCCGAGGACTGGCTGCTGATCGGTCGGCAGGAAAGTACCGGCCAGGGCGGGCGTATCGACCTGCTGGCGCTGGCGCCAGATGCCTCGCTGGTGCTGATCGAACTCAAGCGCGAGCGCACCCCACGCGAGGTTGTGGCGCAGGCGCTGGACTATGCGGTGTGGGTCGAGCGGCTGCAGGCCAACGATATCGAGGCCATCTATCAGCGCTTCAAACCGCAGGGCGATCTTGCCGCCGACTTCCAGGCTCGTTTCGGTACGCCGCTGGAGGCCGAGGCGCTGAACCAGAGCCACCAGATCGTCATCGTCGCCGCCGAACTGGATGCCAGCAGCGAGCGCATCGTCGGCTACCTGAGCGAGCGTGATATCGCCATCAACGTGCTGTGCTTTCAGGTGTTCCAGTTGGGCGAACAACAACTGATCAGCCGCGCCTGGCTGCTCGACCCAACCGAGGCGCCGCAGGCCAGCAGCGCCAGCAAACCCGGCATGCCAGCCGAGCCGTGGAATGGTGAGTTCTATGGCTCCTTCGGCCACAGCAGCACGCGCGACTGGGCCGAGGCGCGGCACTTCGGTTTCATCTGCGGCGGTGGCGGCAGTTGGTACAGCAACAGCCTGAAAATGCTCGCCCCCGGCGACCGCGTGTGGGTCAATGTGCCCGGCGCCGGTTACGTGGGCGTGGCCAAGGTCACCGGCCATGCCACGCCGGCCAGGGACTTCTGCCTGCTGCACAACGGCGAGGAACGCCCGGCGCTGGCGCTGCTGCAGGCGGACTACCACCGCGAGCTGGTCGACGACCCTGAGCGCTGCGAATACTTCGTGCCGGTGCAGTGGCTGCACAGCCTGCCGCTGAACGAGGCGGTGAAAGAGGTAGGCCTGTTCGGCAACCAGAACACCATCTGCCGCCCCACCACGCCGAAATGGCGCTGGACGGTGGAGCGCTTGAAGGAGCGCTTCGCGCTCTGAGTACGGCTGTGCGCGCGGTTGCTATCGGGCTGTGCTCGGTGCGCGCCGCACGCGCCCAGCTCAGCCCGCCGCATACGCCGCCAGGCAGGTATCGAGCATGCGGTTGGAAAAGCCCCATTCGTTGTCGTACCAGGCCAGCACCTTGACCAGGCGGCCGTTCACCTTGGTGTGGTTGGCGTCGAAGATCGATGACAGCGGGTTGTGGTTGAAGTCGCAGGACACCAGCGGCAGCGGGTTGTAGCCCAGCACCTTCGAGCCTTCGGCGGCGGCGCGCAGCAGGGCGTTGATCTCTTCGGCGCTGGTGTCGCGCTGCACCTGCACGGTCAGATCCACCAACGACACGTTGATCACCGGCACCCGCACCGCCATGCCGGTCAGGCGTCCGGCCAGTTCCGGTAGCACCAGGCCGACGGCTTCGGCGGCGCCGGTCTTGGTGGGGATCATCGATTGGGTGGCCGAGCGGGCGCGGAAGGGGTCGGCGTGGTAGACGTCGGAGAGGTTCTGGTCGTTGGTGTAGGCGTGGATGGTGGTCATCAGCCCGCTTTCGATGCCCAGTTCGCGCTGCAGCACCTGGGCCACCGGCGCCAGGCAGTTGGTGGTGCAGGAGGCGTTGGAGATGATCTGCTGATCGGCGCGCAGGCTGCCATGGTTGACGCCATAGACGATGGTGGCATCGGCGCCCTTGGCCGGGGCGGAGATGATCACCTTGCGCGCGCCGGCAGCCAGGTGCGCGGCGGCCTTGTCGCGCTCGGTGAACAGGCCGGTGCACTCGAACACCACATCCACCTCAAGCGCCTTCCACGGCAGTTCGGCGGGGTTGCGCATGGCGCTGACGGCGATGGCGTCGCCGTTGACGATCAGGCTCTGGCCGTCGACCTCGACCGATGCATCGAAAATGCCGTGTACGCTGTCGTACTTGAGCAGGTGGGCGTTGATCGCGCTGTCGCCCAGGTCGTTGATCGCGACGACCTGCAGTTTGTCGCGGTAGTTCTGGGTATAGAGTGCCCGGAGCACGTTGCGGCCGATGCGGCCGAAACCGTTGATGGCAATTCGCAGTGTCATGGTGATGATCTCGGTTTGTTGTTTTAAAACAAGATTATTCCCATGAGGCTAGAAATCAAGCGCTTTGAATGTCAGTATTTTGATAAAAATACAATTTAATGGCTGTTCGATAGCCTGGAGTCGAAACCATGCATCCCCGCATTCTTGAGGTCACCGAGCGCCTCATTGCCCGTAGCTCTGCGACCCGCGAGCGTTACCTGGCGCAAATGGCTGCCGCCGACAGCCAGGGCCCGCACCGTGGAACGTTGCAGTGCGCCAACTTCGCCCACGGCGTGGCCGGCTGCAATTCCGCTGGCGACAAGCAGCGCCTGCGCCTGATGAACGAGGCCAACGTCGGCATCGTCACCGCCTACAACGACATGCTCTCGGCGCACCAGCCCTACGAGCACTACCCGCAGATGATCAAGCAGGCGCTGCGCGAAGTGGGCTCGGTCGGCCAGGTGGCCGGTGGCGTGCCGGCCATGTGCGATGGCGTGACCCAGGGTGAGCCGGGCATGGAACTGAGCCTGGCCAGCCGCGAGGTGATCGCCATGTCCACCGCCGTGGCGTTGTCGCACAACATGTTCGATGCGGCGATGCTGCTGGGCATCTGCGACAAGATCATCCCGGGGTTGATGATCGGCGCGCTGCGCTTCGGCCATCTGCCGATGATCTTCGTGCCGGGCGGGCCGATGCCCTCGGGCATCCCCAACAAGGAGAAGGCCGCCGTGCGCCAGCTCTACGCCGAGGGCAAGGCGAGCCGCGAAGAGCTGCTGGAATCGGAGATGAAGTCCTACCACAGCCCTGGCACCTGCACTTTCTACGGCACTGCCAATACCAATCAGGTGGTCATGGAAATCATGGGCCTGCACCTGCCGGGCTCGTCCTTCGTCAATCCCTACACGCCGCTGCGTGACGCGCTGACCGCCGAGGCCGCGCGCCAGGTGGTGCGCCTGACCCGCCAGGGCGGCGAGTACACGCCGCTGTGCCGGATCATCGACGAGAAGGCCATCGTCAACTCGGTGGTGGCGCTCAACGCCACGGGCGGTTCGACCAACCACACCTTGCATATTCCCGCGTTCGCCCGCGCTGCCGGTATTCACCTGACCTGGCAGGACATGGCCGATATCTCCGCCGTGACCCCGACCCTGGCCAAGGTCTACCCCAACGGCCAGGCCGACGTGAACCACTTCCATGCCTGCGGCGGTGTGCCCTTCATGGTGCGCACCCTGCTGGAGGCCGGCCTGCTGCACGAGGACGTGCACACCGTGGCCGGCCCCGGCCTGGCGCGCTATACCCAGGAACCTTTCCTCGACGATGGCCGCCTGGTCTGGCGCGAAGGCCCGGCGCAGAGCCTGGATCGCACTATTCTTCGCGGCGCGACCGAGGCCTTCTCGGCTGAAGGCGGGCTGCGCGTGCTCACGGGCAACCTGGGCAAGGGGGTGGCCAAGGTGTCGGCGGTGGCGCCGGAGCATCAGGTGGTCGAGGCGCCGGCGCGGGTCTTCGAGACTCAGGCCGAGCTGGCCGATGCCTTCAAGGCCGGTGAGCTGGAACTCGACTTCGTTGCCGTGGTGCGCTTCCAGGGGCCGAAAGCCAATGGCATGCCCGAGCTGCACAAGCTCACGCCCTACCTGGGCGTATTGCAGGATCGTGGCTTTCAGGTGGCGCTGGTCACCGATGGGCGCATGTCCGGCGCTTCCGGCAAGGTGCCGGCGGCCATTCACGTCAGCCCGGAAGCCTGGGATGGCGGGCCGCTGGCCAAGGTGCGCGACGGTGATCTGATCCGCGTCGATGGCGTCACCGGGCACTTGCAGGTGCTGGTGGATGAGGCCGACTGGGCCGCCCGCGAGCTGGCACCGCGCCCGCAGGGCACCGGCGTCGGTTGTGGGCGCGAGCTGTTCGCCTTCATGCGCGCCGCCTTCAGCCCGGCGGAGCAGGGCGCCAGTGCCTTCACGGCGGAGCTGGAGTCGCTGCGATGAGCCTGGTGCTGGTCGGCGATGTCGGCGGCACCAATGCGCGTTTTGCCCTGTGGCGCGATGGCCGTATCGAGGCCGTAAGGGTATCGGCCACGGCCGAGCATGCCACGCCGGAGCTGGCCGTGGCCGCCTACATGGCCGCCGTGGGGCTGGCGCCAGGTGAGGTGCAGACCATCTGCCTGGCCTGCGCCGGACCGGTGGAAGTCGATCCGTTTCGCTTTACCAACAACGCCTGGCGCATCAGCCGCGCGGCCTTTTGCGCCGAGTTGCAGGTGCGCGAGCTGCTGCTGATCAACGACTTCTCGGCCATGGCCCTGGGCATGACCTGCCTGCGCGAGGACGAGCGCATCAGCGTCTGCCCTGGCGTATCGGAGCCCGGTCGCCCGCGCGTGGTGATCGGTGCCGGCACCGGCCTGGGTGTCGGCACCTTGCTGGAGCTGCCGGGTGGCGTCTGGCATGCGCTGCCGGGCGAGGGTGGGCATGTCGATCTGCCGGTGGGCTCAGCGCGCGAGGCACAGATCTGGCAGGCCCTGCATGACCAGCTCGGGCATGTCAGCGCCGAGGCCGGCGCGCTCAGCGGCAATGGCCTGCTGGCGCTGTACCGCGCCACTTGTGCGGTGGACGGCCAGCCACCGCTGTTGCACAGTGCCGCGCAGATCACCAGCGCGGCGCTTGAGGGCGAGGCGCTGGCAGCCAGCGTGCTGGAAAGCTTCTGCTGCCTGCTGGGACGGGTGGCCGGCAACAACGTGCTGACCCTGGGCGCGCGCGGTGGGGTGTATATCGCCGGCGGCATGGTGCCGCGCTTCGCCGAGTTCTTCCTGGCCAGCGGCTTTTCCCGCTGCCTGCGCGACAAGGGCTGCATGAGCGATTATTTCGACGGTTTGCCAGTCTGGCTGGTGACCGCCGAGTATCCTGGGCTGATGGGCGCCGGTGTGGCGGCGGAGCAGCATCTGGCACGCAGGCGATAGCTGCTGTCTCCAAACGGCTTGGATAACGACAAGATCAAGGACTATCGATGTGAGCCCGACCGGAAAATCCATCCTGCTGGTGGATGACGACGAGGAAATCCGCGAGTTGCTGCAAACCTACCTGGGCCGCGCCGGCCTGCAGGTGCGCAGCGTGGCCGATGGCGCCGGCTTTCGCCAGGCGCTGGAGGAGGGCGGCGCGGACTTGCTGATTCTCGATGTGATGCTGCCCGACGAGGATGGCTTCAGCCTGTGCCGCTGGACGCGTGCGCATGGGCGTTTCGCCCAGGTGCCGATCATCATGCTCACCGCCAGCTCTGACGAAGCCGACCGGGTGATCGGTCTGGAGCTGGGCGCCGACGATTACCTGGGCAAACCCTTCAGCCCGCGTGAGTTGCTGGCGCGCATCAAGGCCCTGCTGCGTCGGGTGCACTTCGCCCAGGAGCGGGCGCCGGAGGTGCTGGCCTTCGATGAGTGGCGCCTGGATATGGTCAGCCACCGCCTGTTCCATCTCGATGGCGAGGAGGTGCTGCTGTCCGGCGCCGACTTCGCCCTGCTCAAGCTGTTTCTCGATCACCCGCAGCAGATTCTCGACCGCGACACCATCGGCAACGCCACCCGCGGCCGCGAGATGATGCCGCTGGAACGCGTCGTCGACATGGCCGTCAGTCGCCTGCGCCAGCGCCTGCGCGACACCGACAAGCCGCCACGGCTGATCCGCACCGTGCGCGGCAGCGGTTACCAGTTGGCCGCGACGGTCACCGCTCAGGCTGGCCATGCGCGCTGAGTGGCGGCGGCTGTTGCCGATTCCGCGTTCGCTGCTCGGGCGCATGCTGCTGCTGACCCTGCTCGCGGTGCTGGTGGCGCAGGCGCTGTCCAGCGCCATCTGGCTGTCGCAGTTGCGCGCCACTCAGCTCGAAGGCCTGGTCACCGCCGCGCGCAGCCTGGCCCATTCGATGTCGGCCAGCGTGCGTTACTTCCGTTCGTTGCCGGTGGCCTATCGGCCGCTGGTGCTCGACCAGTTGCGCAGCATGGGCGGCACGCGCTTCGTGGTCAGCCTCAACGACCGCCCCTTGCAGATGAAGCTGCTGCCGGCCACGCCGCGCAAGCAGGCGGTGACCGAGGCAGTGAGCGAGGTGCTGCGCGCCTCTCTGGGCAGCAGCGTGGATATCTCGGTGAGCTTCGTCAATCCGGATGACCTGCTGATCTTCAATGGCGGCCTCAAGCTCGATGAGCTGCCGCGCTCCTGGGCGCACTACGCGCTGACCCTGGAGCCGGTCAAGCCGCCGGTGCTGGTCACCCAGATGCAACTGGCGCCCGGCGAATGGTTGTACATCGCCTCGCTACTGCCCGAGCCCTACACCAGCCTGGAAGAGCCGGTGCTGCCGGCCCAGCAGCTCTGGTTCATGCTCTTCAGCAGTGCTTTCCTGCTGCTGTTCATCGGCTTGCTGGTGCATTGGCAGAGCCGCCCGCTCAAGCGCCTGGCGCGGGCGGCGCGGCACATGTCGCTGGGCGCCGAGGTGGAGCCGGTGGTCGAGGCTGGCGGGCGCGAGGTGGTGGAGGTGAGCCGCGCCTTCAATGCCATGCGCGAGCGCATCAGCCGTTACCTGACCGAGCGTGCGCAACTGTTCAGCGCCATTTCTCACGACCTGCGCACCCCCATCACGCGCCTGCGTCTGCGGGTCGAACTGCTGGAGGACGAGGCCCTGCAGGCCAAGTTCGGCCGCGACCTGGACGAGCTGGAATTACTGGTCAAGGGCGCGCTGCAATGCGTGAAGGACACCGACATCCACGAGAACATCGAGCCGGTGGATCTCAACCAGTTGCTGCATTGCCTGGTCGAACCCTACCTGGCGCCCACGGGAACGGGCCAGGTGACGGTGCACGGCCAGGCCCAGGCGCCTTACCCAGGTAAGCCCCTGGCGCTACGGCGCTGCATCGGCAACCTGATCGACAACGCGCTCAAGTACGGCCATAGCGCCCATCTGCATGTCGAGGACGACGCCCAGGCCTATGTGCTGCATGTCGATGACGACGGCCCTGGGGTGCCCGAGCAGCGCCTGGAGCAGGTATTCGAGCCACATTTCCGCCTGGCCGGGCAGCAGCAGGGCTACGGCCTGGGGCTGGGCATCGCGCGCAATATCGCCCACAGCCATGGCGGCGAGGTGAGTCTGCAGAACCTGCGTGAAGGTGGCCTGCGGGTGACCCTGCAATTGCCGCGCACGCCGGACTGACTGCCAGCCGCGGGTGTGGGCTGCGTTCGGGCGATATGCAGGTGCCATGGCACTGCGCTCAACCCAGGCTACGGGGGGGAGCGGGTGTCGTCATTTTGTAGCCAAGAATCTTCGGAGTCATTGCCATGAACCTGCCAGAACTGCCCGCCACGAGCTGGCTGAACAAAGCCAGCCACCGGGCCTGGCTGGACGCCGAAGGTCAGCGCCTGCTGGCCTTCGCCAGGGCTGCGCGTGTCGAGCAGGGCTTCGCCGCCCTCGATGAGCACGGCAACCTGCCGGTCGATGCCTGCGCCGAGCTGATTCACACCACGCGCATGACCCATTGCTTCGCCCTGGCACATATCCAGGGGTTGCCCGGCCATGCCCAGCTGGTCGACCACGGTATCGCGGCGTTGCGCGGGGCGCTGCGTGACGAGGTGCATGGCGGCTGGTTCGCCGATGCCCGCCGCAGCGGTGAGAAGAGCGCCTACCTGCATGCTTTCGTCGCCCTGGCTGCCAGCTCCGCGCGGGTGGCTCAGCGGCCTGGTGCCGAAGCGCTGCTGGCCGAGGCCATCGCGGTGCTCGAAGGGCATTTCTGGAGCGAGGAGGAGGGTGCCCTGCGGGAAAGCTTCAGCCGCGACTGGACGCAGGAAGAAGCCTATCGCGGTGCCAACAGCAACATGCATGGCGTGGAGGCCTTTCTCGCCCTGGCCGATATCACCGGCAATGCCCAGTGGCTGCAGCGCGCGCTGCGCGTTGCCGAGCGGCTGATCCATGGCCATGCCGTGGCCAGCGGCCATGTGGTGGTCGAGCATTTTGACCGGCATTGGCAGCCGTTGCCGGAGTACAACGCCGACAACCGTGCCGACCCCTTCCGCCCCTACGGCAGCACGCCGGGGCACAGCTTCGAGTGGGCGCGCCTGCTGCTGCATCTGGAAGCGGCCTTGGGCCGGGCGGGTTTGGCCGCCCCCGATTGGCTGCTGACGGACGCCCGCGGCCTGTTCGCCAGCGCCAGTCGCGCTGCCTGGCAGGCCGACGGCGCGCCAGGGCTGGTCTATAGCCTGGACTGGCAGGCGCGGCCCGTGGTGCGCGCGCGTTTGCACTGGGTGCAGGCCGAGGCCATCGCGGCCGCCGCGGCTTTGTTGCAGCGCACCGGCGAGGCCGACTACGAGCGCTGGTATCGGCAGTTGTGGGAGTTCGCCGCGCGCCACTTCATCGACCTGCAGGGCGGTAGTTGGCACCACGAGCTGGACAGCGACAACCGCCCCGCAGCCAGCATCTGGCCGGGCAAGCCCGACCTCTATCACGCCTATCAGGCCGTGCTGCTGCCGAGGCTGCCGCTGGCGCCGAGTCTCGCTAGCGCTTTGTAACGAGCTGGTGACATTCGCGCGTCGGTTCGTTACCTGAGCGCCCTCGAAGGCTGATTACACTCCATCCAAATGCAAGCGCCATGACTTGCCGGATAACAACAAGAAAGGTATTTACGATGAACTCGATTATTCGTATCTCCGCTGCCGTATCTCTCGTTTCCCTGATCCCATTCTCCGCCATGGCTGCCAACACCGAAGGTACGGTCGAGGTCGTGCATTGGTGGACCTCCGGTGGCGAGGCCGCCGCCGTCAAGGTGCTGCGTGAGCTGGTGGAGAAGGACGGCTACACCTGGAAGGACAGCGCCGTGGCCGGTGGTGCCGGCGCTGCCGCCATGACCGTACTGAAGACCCGGGTGATCTCCGGCAACCCGCCCGGTGCCGCGCAGATCAAGGGGCCGGATCTGCAGGAGTGGGGCGCGCTGGATCTGCTCGCGCCGCTGGATGACGTGGCCAAGGCCAACAACTGGGATGGCCTGCTCTCCAAGACCGTGGCCAACACCATGAAATACGACGGCCATTACGTCGCCGTGCCGGTGAACATCCACCGCGTCAACTGGCTGTGGATCAACCCGGAAGTGTTCAAAAAGGCCGGCATCGACAAGGCGCCGACCACCCTCGAAGAACTCTACGCCGCTGGCGACAAGCTCAAGGCCGCCGGTTTCGTGCCCCTGGCCCATGGTGGTCAGCCATGGCAGGACAGCACCGTGTTCGAGGGCCTGGTGCTCGGCATCATGGGTGCCGACGGCTACCACAAGGCCTTCGTCGAGCATGACGAGGCGACCCTCACCAGCCCACAGATGACCGAAGTGTTCAGCGCGCTGAAGAAGCTCTCCACCTACATGGACGACAACCGCGCCGGGCGCGACTGGAACCTGGCCACTGCGCAGGTGATCCAGGGCAAGGCCGGCATGCAGATCATGGGTGACTGGGCCAAGAGCGAGTGGACGGCGGCCGGCAAGGTGGCCGGCAAGGACTACCAGTGCGTGCCGATGCCAGGCACCGCTGGCAGCTACACCTACAACATCGACTCCCTGGCCATGTTCAAGCTCAAGGACGAAGGCGACATCGCCGCTCAGCATGCCCTGGCGCGCATTGCCCTGGAGCCGGAGTTCCAGTACGTGTTCAACGAGAACAAGGGCTCGATCCCGGTGCGTCCTGATCTGGACATGAGCAAGTTCGACAGTTGCGCCCAGGCCTCCATGAGGGATTTCCAGGAGGCCGACAAGGCCGGCACGCTGGAGCCGAGCATGGCCCACAGCATGGCCACCAACCTGGCGGTGCAGGGCGCGATCTTCGATGTGGTCAGCAACTTCATGACCGACAAGAACGCCGACCCGAGCAAGGCGGGCGCGCAGATCTACGCGGCGATCAAGGCCGCGCAGTAAGGCGCTGCGGGCCTGCACTGCAGGCCCGCCTCTCCATCCCATCACGAGCACGACAGGCCCTGGTGCTGTCGCGGGCAGCGCTCGGCCCGAATTCATCCACACACTGGTAATGCCCGATGAGTGTCACGACGCTAACCGCCAAGGCTTCACCCTTCGACGCGCTGCAACGCTGGCTGCCCAAGCTGGTGCTGGCGCCGAGCATGCTGGTGGTACTGGTCGGTTTCTATGGCTACATCCTGTGGACGGCGCTGCTGTCGTTCACCAACTCCAGCTTCATGCCCAGCTACAAGTGGGTGGGCCTGCAGCAATACGCGCGGCTGCTGGACAACGACCGCTGGTGGGTGGCGAGCAAGAACCTGATGGTGTTCGGCGGCCTGTTTATCGGCATCAGTCTGGTGGTCGGCGTGCTGCTGGCGGTGCTGCTGGATCAGCGCATCCGTCGTGAAGGCTTCATTCGCACCATCTACCTGTACCCCATGGCGCTGTCGATGATCGTCACCGGCACCGCCTGGAAGTGGCTGCTCAACCCCGGCCTGGGCCTGGACAAGATGCTTCGCGACTGGGGCTGGGAAGGCTTTCGCCTGGACTGGCTGGTGGATCAGGATCGGGTCATCTACTGCCTGGTGATCGCCGCCGTATGGCAGGCCTCGGGCTTCGTCATGGCGTTGTTCCTGGCCGGGCTGCGCAGCGTCGATCAGTCGATCATCCGCGCCGCCCAGGTGGATGGCGCGAGCCTGCCGACCATCTACCTGCGCATCGTGCTGCCGAGCTTGCGCCCGGTGTTCTTCAGCGCGGTGATGATCCTCGCCCACATCGCCATCAAGAGCTTCGACCTGGTGGCGGCGATGACCGCCGGTGGCCCTGGCTACGCCTCCGACCTGCCGGCGATGTTCATGTACAACTTCACCTTCAGCCGCGGCCAGATGGGCATTGGCTCGGCCAGCGCGATGCTGATGCTCGGCGCGATCCTGGCGATTCTGGTGCCGTACCTCTACTCGGAACTGCGAGGCAAACGCCATGACTAGAGCCTTCAGCTTCAGCCGCGTGGCGATCTACGCCACCCTATTGTTCGCTGCCGCACTGTACCTGGTGCCCTTGGTGGTGATGCTGCTGACCAGCTTCAAGACCCCCGAGGACGTGCGCACCGGCAACCTGCTGTCGCTACCCGAGGTGTTCACCATGATCGGCTGGATCAAGGCCTGGGGCGTGGTCGACGGCTACTTCTGGAACTCGGTGAAGATCGCCGTGCCGGGGGTGCTGATCTCCACGGCCATCGGCGCGCTGAATGGCTACGTGCTGTCGATGTGGCGCTTCCGTGGCTCGCAATTGTTCTTCGGCCTGCTGCTGTTCGGTTGCTTCCTGCCGTTCCAGACGGTGCTGCTGCCGGCCTCCTTCACCCTCGGCAAGCTGGGCCTGGCCAACACCACCACCGGCCTGGTGCTGGTGCACGTGGTCTACGGCATCGCCTTCACCACTTTGTTCTTCCGCAACTACTACGTCAGCGTGCCGGAGGCTCTGGTCAAGGCGGCGCGCCTGGATGGCGCCGGTTTCTTCACCATCTTCGGGCGCATCCTGCTGCCGATGTCGGTGCCGATCATCATGGTCTGCCTGATCTGGCAGTTCACTCAGATCTGGAACGATTTCCTCTTCGGCGTGGTGTTCGCCAGTGGCGACGCGCAGCCCATTACCGTGGCCCTGAACAACCTGGTGAACACCAGCACCGGGGCCAAGGAATACAACGTAGACATGGCCGCAGCGATGATCGCCGGGCTGCCGACCCTGCTGGTGTACATCCTGGCGGGCAAATATTTCCTGCGCGGCCTCACGGCCGGTGCAGTCAAAGGTTGAAAGCTGCGCTGGCAGCAGTGGAGAAGTGAATGGCAACGCTCGAACTGCGTAACGTCAACAAGTCCTACGGCAGCGGCCTGGCGGACACCCTCAAGTGCATCGACCTGCAGATCGATGACGGCGAGTTCCTGATCCTGGTGGGCCCCTCGGGCTGCGGCAAATCCACCCTGATGAACTGCATCGCCGGGCTGGAGAGCATCAGCAAGGGCGAGATATTGGTCGACGGCGTGGATATCAGCGGCATGAGCCCCAAGGATCGCGACATCGCCATGGTGTTCCAGTCCTACGCGCTGTACCCGACCATGAGCGTGCGCGACAACATCGCCTTCGGCCTGAAGATGCGCAAGATGGCCCCGGCGGCCATCGATGAAGAAGTGACCCGCGTGGCCAGGATGCTGCAGATCGAGCACCTGCTCAGCCGCAAGCCGGGCCAGCTTTCCGGTGGTCAGCAGCAGCGCGTGGCCATGGGCCGGGCGCTGGCACGGCGGCCGAAGATCTACCTGTTCGACGAGCCGCTGTCGAACCTCGACGCCAAGCTGCGCGTGGAGATGCGCACCGAAATCAAGCTGATGCACCAGCGCCTGAAGACCACCACGGTGTACGTCACCCATGACCAGATCGAGGCCATGACCCTGGGCGACAAGGTGGCGGTGATGAAGGAAGGGGTCATCCAGCAGTTCGGCACCCCACAGCAGATCTACAACGATCCGGCCAACCTGTTCGTCGCCAGCTTCATGGGCTCGCCGCCGATGAACTTCGTGCCGGTGCAACTGCAGCAGCGTGATGGCCAGTTCTGGGCTCGCCTGGCGTCGTCGGCGGGGCATTGCGAGCTGCCCCTCGGGCAACTGCCGACGGGCACCGAGCAGCGTCAGGTGCTGCTCGGCATCCGCCCGGAGCAGGTGCAGCTCAGCGCCGGTGAAACGCAAGGCGTGCTGCCGGCAGAGGTGGAAGTGCTCGAACCCACCGGCCCGGACACCCTGGTATTCGTCAGCGTCAACGACGCCAAGCTGTGCTGCCGCCTGGCCCCGGATCAGGCGCCGCCAGTCGGCCAGCGCCTGGAGCTGCAGATCGATGCGGCGCGGGCCTTGCTCTTCGACGCCGAGACTGGTGAGCGCGTGCGCCCGCTGCAAGCACAGGCTGGCGCAGCGAGTACAGCGAATGATCGTCACAAGGAGCCGGCCGCGTAGTCCTGATGCCGGTTTTGCAACGCGGTAACAACAATAAAAACAGCAGGAGAGGATATGAAGCGAGCAACGGGTTTGGGCCTGGTCATGGCCCTGGGTTCTCTGACACTGCCGATGTCGAGCATGGCGCTGGAGTTCAGTGGTTACCTGCGCAGCGGTGCCGGCACGGCCGATGGCAACGGCCGACAGTCATGCTTCCAACTGCCGGGCGCGCAGTCCAAGTACCGCCTGGGTAACGAGTGCGAGCAGTACGCCGAACTGGATCTGCGCCAGGATCTGTTCACCCTTGATGACGGCTCGGTACTGAGCGTCGAGGGCATGGCGCAGCTCTACAACCAGTACGGCCATACGCCGAAATTCACCGGCGACTATGGCTTCGCGCGGATGAACCAGATGTACGCCGAGTGGAGCAAGATGCCGGCACTGGGCGGCGGTTCGCTGTGGGCCGGGCGGCGTTTCTACAAGCGTAATGACATCCATATCTCCGACTTCTACTACTGGAACCAGAGCGCCACCGGCTTCGGTATCGACGAAATGAAGATCGGTGATCTCAAGTACAGCTACGTGTTCTCGCGCAAGGACAACTACGAGCAGGATCCCTACATCAACCGCCACGACTTCAACGTCGGCGGCTTCGTCACCAACCCGGGCGGCGAGGTCGAAGTGGGCGTCAGCTATATCGACAAGCCCGACAGCACCGATGCCCACAGCGGCTGGGCGGTGACCGCTCAGCACGTGCAGAAGAACTTCCTTGGCCTGAACGGCGACAACAAGTTCGCCCTGCAATACGGCCGCGGCCCCGGCACCGGGCTGGGTTATACCGGCGACCCGACGCTGGACAACAGCAACCGTAGCTGGCGCCTGGTGGAGTTCTTCGACTTCCAGATGACGCCACGCCTGGGTGGTCAGGTGGAATTGGTGTACCAGAAGGACAAGCGCCCGGACGGCGCCGATCAGAACTGGCTGTCCATCGGTGGCCGCACCAGCTACGCCTTCACCGAGCAGTTCAAGCTGGTGGGTGAGATCGGTCGGGATCAGGTCGAGGCGCCCGGCGGCACGCGCAAACTGACCAAGTTCACCATCGCGCCGACCTGGTCGCCCGCCGGCCCTGGCTTCTGGGCGCGCCCGGAGTTCCGCCTGTACTACACCTATGCCAGTTGGAACAAGGCCGCGCAGCAAGCCGCCAACCTGCTGGCCGAGGGCTCGGCCCTGTCCGACACCGGCGCCTTCGGCAGCTCGCGCAACGGCTCCAACTTCGGCGTGCAGGTGGAGTACTGGTGGAAGTGAGCGGCAAGCTGCAAGCCTCGAGCTGCAAGCAAGAGCAAGGGGCGGCCCCTCTTGCGGCTTGCAGCTTGAAGCTTGCGGCTATATGGGTTCCTCGTCAGCCGGATAACGGCTGGCGTTGAGGCTTTCCTTGATCTTGCGCAGGTGCGGCTGGAAGTCCACGCCGCGGCGCAGGGTCATGCCGGTGGCCAGCACGTCGAGCACGGTGAGCTGGATGATGCGCGAGGTCATCGGCATGTAGATGTCGGTGTCCTCGGGCAGCGGGATGTCCAGGCTCAGGCTGCTGGCCTGGGCCAACGGCGAGCCGGCGGCGGTGAGGCCGAGCACCGAGGCGCCGTTCTCCCGCGCCAGGCGCGCCACCTCCACCAGCTCACGGGTGCGCCCGGTGTAGGAGATGATCACGAACAGGTCGCCGGTGTGTGCCACCGAGGCCAGCATGCGCTGCATCAGCACGTCGGCATGGGCCGATACCGCCAGGTTGAAGCGGAAGAACTTGTGCTGGGCATCCAGCGCCACCGGGGCCGAGGCGCCGAGGCCGAAGAAGTGGATCTGCCGAGCCTGGATTAACATGTCCACGGCGCGGCTGATCAGCGCCGGGTCGAGGCTCTGGCAGGCGCTGTCCAGCGAGGCGATGGCGCTGCCGAAGATCTTGCGCGTGTAAGCCTCGGGGCCGTCGTCGGCCTCCACCGCCTGGCTGACATAGGCCGCGCCGCTGGCCAGGCTCTGCGCCAGTTGCATCTTCAATTCGGGGTAACCGTTGACGCCGAAGGAACGGCAGAAGCGGTTCACCGTGGGCTCGCTGACCTGAGCGGTCTGGGCCAGGGCGGCGATGCTCAGACGGGTGGCCTGCTGCGGGTTGTGCAGTATCACTTCGGCGACCTTGCGTTCGGCCTTGTTCAGGCTTTCCAGGCGGCCCTGAATCTGCTCGAGAAGATTGCGCACGCGATCCATTGTTGTCCTTGTCAGATTAAATGCGGAGTCAATCCTAAGCCGGGGCTCGCTGGCTGGCTACCGCTAAGCGATTTTCTGCTAAATGTTGTTTTTATTACTACATTGCGGTTGCAAGGCCTGGGATTAGCCGCTATCAATAACGCAACTTGATAGAAGAACAAAGATCATGCCTGTGATGCCTGTTGAACCCTGTACCTTTGCCCTGTTCGGCGCCCTGGGCGACCTGGCGCTGCGCAAGCTGTTCCCGGCGCTGTATCAGCTCGACCGTGCCGGCCTGCTGCATGCTGATACCCAGCTCCTGGCCCTGGCCCGTGAGACGGGCGATGCCGCCGTGCACCTGGGCGTGATCGAGCGTCACCTGCGCCGTTACCTGCCGGCCAACGAGCTGGATGAAACCGTGCTGCAGCGCTTTCAGGCACGCCTGCGCTACCTGAGCATGGAATTCCTGCCGGCAGATGCGTATCCACAGCTTGCCGAGATGGTGGCGCGTGATTGCCCGTTGATTGCCTACTTCGCCACGCCAGCTTCGGTGTACGGCGGCATCTGCGCCAACCTGGCCGCGGTCGGTCTCGCCGCGAACACCCGGGTGGTGCTGGAAAAACCCATCGGCCATGACCTGCCATCCTCGCGCGCGGTCAACGAGGCGGTGGCGGCCTACTTCCCGGAGAGCCAGGTCTATCGTATCGACCATTACCTGGGCAAGGAGACGGTGCAGAACCTGATCGCCCTGCGTTTTGCCAACAGCCTGTTCGAGACCCAGTGGAACCAGAACCACATCAGCCACGTGGAAATCACCGTGGCGGAGAAGGTGGGCATCGAGGGGCGCTGGGGCTATTTCGACAAGGCCGGGCAACTGCGCGACATGATCCAGAACCACCTGCTGCAACTGCTCTGCCTGATCGCCATGGATCCACCGGGCGATCTCTCGGCCGATGCCATCCGTGACGAGAAGGTCAAGGTGCTGCGCGCGCTGGAGCCGATCAGCGCCGACCAGTTGGCGCAGCGCGTGGTGCGTGGCCAGTACGTGGCCGGCATCAGCGATGGCAAGGCGGTGCCGGGGTATCTGGAGGAGGAAAATGCCAACGCCCAGAGCGACACGGAAACCTTCGTTGCGCTGCGTGCCGACATCCGCAACTGGCGTTGGGCGGGCGTGCCCTTCTACCTGCGCACCGGCAAGCGCATGGCGCAGAAGCTGTCGCAGATCGTCATTCACTTCAAGGCGCCGCCGCACTACATCTTCGCCCCTGAGCAGCGCCAGTTGATCGGCAACAAGCTGATCATTCGTCTGCAGCCGGATGAGAGCATTTCCTTGCAGGTGATGACCAAGGATCAGGGCTTGAACAAGGGCATGCAGCTACGCAGCGGGCCGTTGCAGCTGAATTTCTCCACGGCCTATGGCAGTGAGCGGATTCCCGATGCCTACGAGCGGCTGTTGCTGGAGGTCATGCGGGGCAATCAGAACCTGTTCGTGCGCAAGGATGAAATCGAACATGCCTGGCACTGGTGCGATCAACTGATCGCCGGCTGGCAGAAACTCGGCGATTCACCCAAGCACTATGTCGCCGGTACCTGGGGGCCAATGAGTTCCATTGCCCTGACCACTCGTGATGGATGGGCCTGGTATGGCGATCTCTGACCTGAAACTCCCTAGCGGCGTCGTGGCCCAAGGCTTCGAGCGCCCCCAGCAACTGGCCAAGGCGCAAGCCGAGCAGGTGGCTGCGGCCCTGCGCGAGGCGGTCGCCGAGCGCGGGCATGCCACCCTGGTGGTGTCCGGCGGGCGCAGCCCGGTGGCTTTCTTTCAGGCGCTGTCGGCGCAGGCTTTGCCCTGGAACAAGGTGCTGGTGAGCCTGGCCGACGAGCGCTGGGTGCCGGTCAGCCATGCCGACAGCAACGAGGCGCTGGTGCGCCGCCATCTGTTGCAAGGCCCGGCTGCCGAGGCGCATCTGCTCGGCCTCTACCGCAGTGCCGGCAGCCTGGAGCAGGCCGCCGAGCTGACCGAGCAGGCCCTGCGCGAGCTGCCGCCGATCGACGTGCTGGTACTGGGTATGGGCACCGACGGCCATACCGCTTCGCTGTTTCCTGGCAGTCCCAATCTGCCGCAGGCGTTGCAGGCCGATTGTCCGCGCCGCTGCCTGCCGATGCTGGCGCCGAGCGTGCCGCATCAGCGCCTGACCCTGACCCTGCCCGTGCTCAAGGCCGCGCGCCTGCAAATCCTGGCGATAGAAGGCCAGAACAAGCTGGCGGTGCTGGAGCAGGCCTTGCAACAGCGCGATCCGCACAGCATGCCGATCAACGCTTTCATCGACGCGCCCCTGAACATCTATTGGTGCCCGTAAGGAACGACTCTCATGACAGAAGCCACCAGCCGCACGGTTCCCAGCATGGCCGAGAAGATCGCCAGCATCGACGCGCTCTGCGCCCGCGCACGGATCATGCCGGTGATCACCATTGCCCGCGAGGAAGACATCCTGCCGCTGGCCGACGCCCTGGATGCTGGTGGCCTGCAGGTGCTGGAAATCACCCTGCGCTCGCCTCACGGCCTAGCCGCCATCCGCCGCCTGCGCCAGGAGCGCCCGCACCTGTGCGTTGGTGCCGGCACGGTGTTGGATCGGCAGATGCTGGCAGCGGTGGAGGAGGCCGGCGCACAGTTCGTGGTCAGCCCCGGCAGCACCGACGAGCTGCTGCGCGCTGCCTTGGAAAGCCCGCTGCCGCTGTTGCCTGGGGTGGCCAGCGCTTCGGAAATCATGCTCGGCTACAGCCTCGGCTATCGCCGCTTCAAGCTGTTCCCGGCCGAGGTCTGTGGCGGTGTTGCCGCGCTCAAGGCCTTCTCCGGGCCGTTCGGGGACGTGCGCTTCTGCCCGACCGGCGGAGTCGGCCCGGCCAATCTGCAGCACTACATGGCCTTGCCCAACGTGATGTGCGTTGGCGGTAGCTGGATGCTGAACAGCGCACAGGGCTGGGATGCCGTGCGCCAGGCCAGTGCCGAGGCGCTGGCGCTGCTGGATCGATAGCGCTGATGAGCCTGCGCATCAGCAAGGACACCCGCCTGTGCATGTCGCTGTCCGGGCAGCCGGGCAATTTCGGCACGCGCTTTCACAACTACCTGTATCAGGCCTTGGAGCTGGACTACCTGTACAAGGCCTTCACCACCACTGATCTGCCGGCCGCGATCGGTGGCATTCGTGCCCTGGGCATACGCGGCTGTGCGGTGTCGATGCCATTCAAGGAAGCCTGCATCGACTATCTCGATGGCCTGCACGACTCGGCTGCCACCTTGCAGTCGGTCAACACCATAGTCGCCGACGACGGCCGGCTGACCGGCTACAACACCGATTACAGCGCGGTGGTGAAGTTGCTGGCGCAGCATGGCGTGCCGCGCGATATCCCCTATGCGTTGCGCGGCAGCGGTGGCATGGCCAAGGCGGTGGGCTGCGGCCTGCGTGACAGCGGTTTCACCAATGGCTGCATCGTCGCCCGCAACGCGCGCACGGGCAGGGCGCTGGCCGCCGAGTGTGGCGTGCCCTGGTGCGAAAGCCTGGGCGGGCAGCCGGCCGGGCTGCTGGTCAATGTCACCCCGCTGGGCATGCGCGGCGAGCAGGCCGAGCAACTGTCCTTCGACGAGGCCGCCGTCGCCGCTGCGCAGTGGGTCTTCGACGTGGTCGCCGTACCGGTGGAAACCCCGCTGATCCGCCTGGCCCGGGCGCTGGGCAAGCCTGTCATCAGCGGCGGTGAAGTCATCGTGCTGCAGGCGCTGGAGCAGTTCGTCCTCTATACCGGTGTGCGCCCCGATGCCGAGCTGACCGAGCGTGCCGCGCGCTTCGCCCTGAGCGATAACTGAAACCCTCTGCGTCGGCCGATGTGGCGATATGTCACTGCCTGACAGGGGCGATTCTGGGCAACACCCTTGCGATAATGAGAAGATATTGCAACTGAGTGAAGCGCACGAATCGTCGAGGTCGTAGATGGCATTTTCCCGTAGACAGGTGCTGGCCGGGCTGGCTGGCCTGGGTGTGGTCGGCCTGGGGGCTGGTGGGGTGCGGTACTGGTTGGGGCGGCCAGAAAATGTCGCGACCCATGACTACGAACTGATCGCCGCACCAGTGGACATGGAGCTGGTGCCCGGGCACCTGACCCCGGCCTGGGGCTATGGCGGGCAGGCGCCGGGTGTCGAGCTGCGCTGCCGCCAGGGCGAGCGTTTGCGGGTGCGCTTCATCAACAAGCTGGAGCAGCAGAGCACCATCCACTGGCATGGCATTCGTCTGCCGCTGGCAATGGACGGGGTGCCCTACGTCTCGCAGGCACCGGTGCTGCCCGGCGAATACTTCGATTACGACTTCATCTGCCCGGATGCCGGCAGCTACTGGTATCACCCGCATACCAGCAGCGCCGAGCAGCTTGGCCGTGGCCTGGTTGGCCCGCTGATAGTCGAAGAGCGTGAGCCCACCGGCTTCCTGCATGAGCGCACGCTGAGCCTGAAGACCTGGCATGTCGACCAGCAGGGCGCCTTCACCCCTTTCACGGTACCACGCCAGGCGGCGCGCGAAGGCACACGCGGGCGCCTCGATACCATCAACGGCGTGCCCAAACCGACCGTGGAACTGCCGGCCGGGCAGTTGGTGCGCCTGCGCCTGATCAACCTCGACAACACCATCACCTACCGCCTCAACTTGCCGGGCGGCGAGGCGCGCATCTATGCGTTGGATGGCAACCCGGTACAGCCCAGGCCGT
Organism: Pseudomonas sp. NCHU5216; assembly: GCF_052156495.1. Lineage (NCBI taxonomy): Bacteria > Pseudomonadati > Pseudomonadota > Gammaproteobacteria > Pseudomonadales > Pseudomonadaceae > Pseudomonas > Pseudomonas sp. NCHU5216. The sequence goes on from NZ_JBQLIX010000010.1 coordinate 110,019, forward strand.
TGGGCAAGGAATACTGGCTGGGGCCGGGCATGCGCCTGGATCTGGCCTTGAAGGTGCCGGCTGCCGGCCAGGAGCTGTCCCTGCGCAACGGGCCGTTGCGTCTGGCGACCATCAAGAGCGTGGCCAGCAGCGAGGCGCCGGGTGAGTGGCCACCGGCGTTGCCGGCCAACCCGGTGGCCGAGCCGGATCTGGCCAAGGCCGAGACCCTGCGCTTCAACTTCGAGTGGGCGGCGGCGCTGGCCTCGCCGGCCGACGAGGCGGCTGGGCGTTACAAGTACTGGCAGATCAACGGCCAGGCCTGGGACATCAACGACAAGACCTGTGCCGACCGCCCCATCGCCACGCTCAAGCGTGGTGGGCACTACATCTTCGTACTGCGCAACATGGCTCAGTATCAGCACCCGATCCATTTGCACGGCATGTCGTTCAAGGTGCTGGACTCCGACCGCAAACGCATCATCCCGTACTTCACCGACACCTACCTGCTGGGCAAGAACGAGACAGCGCGCGTTGCCTTCGTCGCCGATAACCCGGGGGTGTGGATGTTCCACTGCCATGTCATCGATCACATGGAAACCGGGCTGATGGCGGCCATCGAGGTGGCCTGAAACCCTGATGCTAGCCCGCGTGCCGCGAACCTTGTGGTAAGGTGCGCGCCCCGTTCGCCGCCGGCCCCTGGCTGGTGGCGTGCGGGACGTCCTCCGGGCAGTCGCCGGGTGGGGCCTGGCTCTCCGTTTTGTTTGCGCAATGCCCGTTCACCGTTCAGAACAAAGGCCGTGGCAGTTCGGTTCAGGCCCTCCTGATACGTTGATTTTGTTGTAGAGGTGTTGTGATGAGTGAAACGCAGATCCGCTCCGTGGCGGGGCAGGCTGGTGCCGAGCCGGCGGCCGCATCCGGGCTGGAGGTCAAGCGCCTGAGCTTCCTCGAAGCCGTGGCGATGATCGTGGGCACCAATATCGGTGCCGGTGTGCTGTCGATGGCCTATGCCAGTCGCAAGGCCGGTTTCGCGCCTCTGCTGCTCTGGTTGGCTGTGGCGGGCATCTTCACCACCATCACCATGCTCTACGTCTCGGAAACCGCGCTGCGCACCCGTGCGCACAGCCAGCTCAGTGGCCTGGCCAAGCGCTATGTCGGCTCGTTCGGTTCCTGGGCGATCTTCCTCTCGGTAGCGGTCAACAGCATCGGTGCGCTGATCGCCTACATGAGCGGCAGCGGCAAGATTCTCTCGGCGTTCCTCGGTATCAGTCCGGCGCTGGGCAGCCTGCTGTTCTTCGCCCCGGCGGCGCTGGTGCTGTATCTGGGCCTGAGCGCCATCGGCAAAGGCGAGAAGTTCATCAGCATCGGCATGGTCAGCATGATCCTGATCCTGGTGGTCGCGACGCTGATCAACGACAACACCGATGCCGCGCGCCTGCTCGAAGGCGACTGGGTATACATGGTGCCGGTGTTCAACATCGCCGTGTTCTGCTTCTCGGCGCAGTACATCGTGCCGGAAATGGCCCGTGGCTTCGCCGACCGCCCGCAACTGCTGCCGCGTGCGGTGATCACCGGGATGATCAGCACCTTCGTCCTGCTGGCCATCGTGCCGGCTTCGGTGATCGCCCTGACCGGCCTGGAGAATCAGTCCGAGGTGGCCACCCTGGCCTGGGGCGAGGCGCTGGGGCAGTGGGCGTTCTACACCGCCAACACCTTCGCCCTGTGCGCGATGATGACTTCCTACTGGGGGCTGGGCGGCAGCTTCCTGACCAACATCTTCGACAAGTTCCAGTCGCTTGGCGCCGAGTCGCAGCCCAAGACCCGCCTGGTGGTGCTTGGCCTGGTGTGCGTGCCGCCGTTCGTGCTGGCGTACAGCGGCATGGTCGGCTTCGTCAACGCGCTGTACTTCGCCGGTGCCTTCAGCGGTGTGATCCTCTCGATCATGCCGATCCTCATGCTGCGCCAGGCGCGCCGCAGTGGTGATCTGCAGCCTGCCTGGCAATGTGGCTGGATCGCCCATCCGGCGCTGCAAGGGGTGATCGTGATGATCTATCTGGCCAGTGCCCTGTACGCCGTGCTCAGCGCCCTGCAACTGTTGCCGTCCGGTTGGTAGGGCGGGGCTTTCTTTCCGCGCCATTGTCTGTACATTGCGCACAGACAGCGGCACCCGCCAGCGTCCTCGGAACTACCTGACAGCGCCATGAACAGACCGCACATCATCGACCGATCACTCGACGAGCCCTTCATGCAGGCCGCCCTGGAACTGGCGCGCCAGGGCGCCGAGCTGGGCGAGGTGCCGGTGGGCGCGGTGCTGGTGCAGGAGGGGGAAATCATCGGCCGTGGCTTCAATTGCCCGATCTCACGCCATGACCCCAGCGCCCATGCCGAGATGGTGGCCATCCGCGCGGCGGCAGAGAGCGTGCGCAACTACCGGCTGCCGGGCAGCACCCTGTACGTCACCCTGGAGCCGTGCAGCATGTGCGCCGGGCTTATCGTGCATGCGCGCATCGCCCGTGTGGTATACGCCGCCAGCGAGCCGCGCGCCGGCATGGCGGTGAGTCAGGGGCGTTTCTTCGAGCAGGGCTTTCTCAATCACCGGGTGATGGTGGAGGGTGGGCTGCTGGCCGAGGAGAGCGGGGCGCTGCTCAAGGCGTTCTTCAAGGCGCGGCGCGGCTGAGTCGGTTTTTACAGGGAGAGGTGATGATGAAGCGATTGATGGCTCTGTTGGCGTTCATGGCTGCACCTGCGTTGGCCGAGGAGCGGCAGGTATACCTGCTGGCCACCGTGCAGTTGGGCGGTTCCAACCTGGCGCAAAGCGTCTTCTTGCACGAGTCGCAGATCACCACGCTGGAGGAGTGCCGGGCGGCCGTGCGCGACGGCCAGCGTGACCGCGACTGGCAGCGCTATCACCATATCTTCATGCGTGACCGCTTCAAGGGCTTTACCGGGCAACTGGATTATCGCTGCGTGTTCGCTATGCAGCGCTTCAGTGACTGGAACGACCGGGCACGCTACAGCCATCCTTACCTGATCAGCGTCGACGAAAAGTCCAATCTTCAGGTCGAGCGGATGCCGAGCCAGGCGCAATGCGCATCGAAGCTGGCGGCCTTGCCGCAGGCGCGGCGCGCGCAGAGTCGTTGTTCTGTGGGTAATCAGGCTTTGCTGTAGGGCACCTCAAAAAACTACCTGCGTTGCCATCGCGGCGTTAAAAACAGGCTAAAAATGCTCATTTACAGCGCGTAAACTGCGCTTTTTCGCCTGTTTTTGCCTTGCGCTGGCTGCCTCGCCTACGTTTTTAGAGGCACCCTGTAGGGCTCAGAGCTGCGGGGCTTCTTCTTCCGGCTTGCGCTTGTCGATGCCGGGCATGTGGATGCCACTCTCGGCGATTTCCGTGCCTTCCAGTTGCGGCTGGGTCACCCAGGTGAGGATGTCGTAGTAGCGACGGATGTTGCGCACGAAGTGCACCGGCTCACCGCCACGGGCATAACCGTAGCGGGTCTTGCTGTACCACTGCTTCTGCGCCAGGCGCGGCAGGATCTTCTGCACGTCGGCCCACTTGTTCGGATCCAGCCCTTCGGCTTCGGTCAGGCGGCGCGCGTCTTCCAGGTGGCCACCGCCGACGTTGTAGGCAGCCAGGGCGAACCAGGTGCGATCCGGCTCGGCGATGCTGTCCGGCAGTTGTTCGTGCATCTTCAGGAAGTAGCGGGCGCCGCCTTCGATGCTCTGCTTGGGATCGAGGCGGTTGGACACGCCGACCGATTGTGCGGTGCGCTGGGTCAGCATCATCAGGCCGCGCACGCCGGTCTTGGAGGTGGCATTGGGTTGCCACAGCGATTCCTGGTAGCCAATGGCGGCCAGCAGGCGCCAATCTACCTCATGGCTGCGTGAGGCATGGCGGAACATCTGCTCGTAGCGCGGCAGGCGCTGCTGCAGATGCTGGGCGAAGGTGTAGGCGCCGACATAACCCAGCACGTCGACATGGCCGTAATAGCGTTCCTTGAGGCGTTGCAGGGTGCCGTTGCTCTCGGCGCGCTTGAGGAAGGCGTCGATTTCCTGCAGCAGGCTGTCGTCGTCGCCGGCGGCCACGGCCCAGCGCATGCGGTTGGTATCGCCGAGGTCGAAGGCGACGCGTACGTTGGGGAAGTACACCTGGTTCATCGCCAGTTCGTTGGAGTCCACCAGGGTCAGGTCGATCTGCCCTTCATCCACCATGCGCAGCAGGTCGACCACCTCCACCGCGTCGGATACCTCGAACTGCAGCTCCGGTAGCTGCTGCTTGAGCGCCGCCAGTTGTTCGGCGTGGCTGCTCCCGGCCATGACCATGATGCGCTTGCCGACCAGGTCTTCGGCCTTGGTCGGGCGGCTGTCGCCCTGGCGATAGACCACCTGCGGGGTGACTTCCAGATAGGGGATGGAGAAACGCACCTGGCGCTTGCGTTGCGGCGTGTCGATCAGACCGGCGGCGGCCATCACCGGGCCGTTCTTGCTGTCGAGGCTGGCGAAGAGGCTGTCGAGGTTGTCGGCGGTTTCCACCTTCAGCTCCACGCCGAGATCCTTGGCGAAGCGCTTGGCCAGTTCATACTCGAAGCCGGTGGCGCCGTTGCGGTCCTGGAAGTAGGTGGAAGGGCTGTTTCGAGTGACCACGCGCAGCTCACCCGCCGCCTTTACCTGCTCGAGTACGCTGGGCTTGTGCTCTTCGCCACAGCCAGCAAGCATCAGGAGGGTTCCAATCGCCAACAGCCTTGTGGCGCAACGCATGCGTATCGCAGGTCGTGCAAACATCGGCGCAGTATACGCAAAGCGCAGGTCGTGCCATATCTCGACAGCGAGGCGCTTCTCTGCTAGTGCTCGCTCGTCTTCAAAGCTCGTGGCACGGGTGCTGTGCGCGCGGCTTTAGGCTAGAATGCACGGCCTCTAAGCACACCCCCTTCTCCAGAGGCTGTCCCGACGATGTTGATTCTGCGCGGCGCTCCCGCTCTTTCCGCTTTCCGCCATGGCAAATTGCTCGAGCAACTGACCAGCAAGGTGCCGGCCGTGACCGGGCTGTACGCCGAGTTCGCACACTTCGCCGATGTCACCGGCGTCCTGACTGCCGATGAAGAACAGGTGCTGGCGCGCCTGCTCAAGTACGGCCCGAGCGTGCCGGTACAGGAGCCCAGCGGCAAGCTGTTTCTGACCATTCCGCGTTTCGGCACCATCTCGCCCTGGTCGAGCAAGGCCAGCGACATCGCCCGCAACTGCGGCCTGAGCAAGATCCAGCGCCTGGAGCGCGGTATCGCCTACTACGTCAGTGGTGAGCTGAGCGAGGCCGACAGCGCCGCCGTCGTCAGCCTGCTGCACGACCGCATGACCCAGCTCGTGCTGGGCGCCATGGAAGATGCTGGTGCGCTGTTCAGCCATGCCGAGCCCAAGCCGCTGACCGCCGTGGACGTACTCGGCGGTGGCCGCGCCGCGCTGGAGCAGGCCAACCAGGATCTCGGCCTGGCCCTGGCCGAGGACGAAATCGACTACCTGGTGAAGAGCTTCAATGATCTGGGGCGCAACCCGCACGACATCGAACTGATGATGTTCGCCCAGGCCAACTCCGAGCACTGCCGCCACAAGATCTTCAATGCCAGCTGGGACATTGACGGCGAGAGCCAGGACAAGTCGCTGTTCGGCATGATCAAGAACACCTACCAGATGCACAGCGAAGGCGTGCTGTCTGCCTACAAGGACAACGCTTCGGTCATCGAAGGCTTTACTGCCGGGCGTTTCTTCCCCAATCCGGATACCCGCGAGTACGGCGCTAGCGTCGAGCCGGTGCATATCCTGATGAAGGTGGAGACGCACAACCACCCGACCGCCATCGCCCCGTTCCCCGGCGCCTCCACCGGCTCCGGCGGCGAGATCCGCGACGAAGGTGCCACCGGCCGTGGCGCCAAGCCCAAGGCCGGCCTGACCGGCTTCAGCGTCTCCAACCTGAACATCCCCGATTTCCTCCAGCCCTGGGAAAAGCCCTACGGCAAGCCCGAGCGCATCGTCAGCGCGCTGGACATCATGATCGAAGGCCCGCTGGGCGGCGCCGCGTTCAACAACGAGTTCGGTCGCCCGGCCCTCAACGGCTATTTCCGTACCTTCGAGCAGGCGGTCAACAGCCCGCGCGGCGAAGAAGTGCGCGGCTACCACAAGCCGATCATGCTCGCCGGCGGCCTCGGCAACATCCGTGAGAACCACGTACAGAAGGGCGAGATATCGGTCGGCGCCAAGCTGATCGTGCTCGGCGGCCCGGCCATGCTCATCGGCCTGGGCGGCGGCGCCGCGTCGTCGATGGCCACCGGTGCCAGCTCGGCCGATCTGGACTTCGCCTCGGTACAGCGCGAGAACCCGGAAATGGAGCGCCGCTGCCAGGAGGTCATCGACCGCTGCTGGCAGTTGGGCGAAGCCAACCCGATCAAGTTCATCCACGACGTCGGTGCCGGCGGTATCTCCAACGCCCTGCCGGAGCTGATCAACGACGGTGGTCGTGGCGGTCGCTTCGAGCTGCGCAACGTGCCCAACGACGAACCGGGCATGGCCCCGCACGAAATCTGGTGCAACGAGTCGCAGGAGCGCTACGTGCTGAGCGTGGACGCCGCCGACTTCGAGCGCTTCCAGGCCATCTGCGAGCGTGAGCGTTGCCCCTTCGCCGTGGTCGGCGAGGCCACTGCCGAGCCGCACCTGACCGTCACCGACAGCCATTTCAGCAACACCCCGGTGGACATGCCGCTCAACGTGCTGCTGGGCAAGCCGCCGCGCATGCACCGCAGCGTCACTCGCGAAGCGGAGCAGGGTGATGACTTCGACGCCGCTGGCGTGGATCTGCACGACGCAGTAGCGCGCGTGCTGCGTCACCCAGCCGTGGCCAGCAAGAGCTTTTTGATCACCATTGGCGACCGCACCATCACCGGTCTGGTGGCGCGCGACCAGATGGTCGGCCCCTGGCAGGTGCCGGTGGCCGATTGCGCCGTGACCGCCACCAGCTTCGACGTCTACACCGGCGAAGCCATGGCCATGGGCGAGCGCACCCCGTTGGCGCTGCTCGATGCGCCGGCTTCCGGGCGCATGGCCGTGGGTGAAACCATCACCAACCTGGCTGCCGCGCGCATCGACAAACTCTCCGACATCAAGCTGTCGGCCAACTGGATGGCGGCTGCCGGTCACCCAGGTGAAGACGCCCGTCTGTATGACACCGTCAAGGCCGTGGGCATGGAGCTCTGTCCGGCGCTGGGTATCACCATCCCGGTGGGCAAGGACTCCATGTCGATGAAGACCCGCTGGCAGGACGAAGACGGCGAGAAGAGCGTGACTTCGCCGCTGTCGCTGGTGATCTCCGGCTTCGCCCCGGTGCAGGACGTGCGTCAGACCCTGACCCCGGAGCTGCGCATGGACAAGGGCGAGACCGACCTGATCCTCATCGACCTCGGTCGTGGGCAGAATCGTCTGGGTGGCTCGATCCTGGCGCAGACCCATGCGCAGATCGGCCAGAGCGTGCCGGACGTCGACGATGCGGAAGACCTCAAGGCGTTCTTCGCCGTGGTGCAGGGGCTGAATGCCGATGGCCACATCCTTTCCTACCATGACCGCTCCGACGGTGGCCTGCTGACCACCGTGCTGGAAATGGCCTTTGCCGGTCATTGTGGCCTGGCCCTGAGCCTCGACGCCCTGGCCGACGCCGTGAGCGAGCTGCCGGCCGTGCTGTTCAACGAAGAACTCGGTGCGGTGATCCAGGTACGCCAGGACGCTACCGCTGAAGTGCTGGCACAGTTCAGCGCTGCTGGTCTCGACGACTGCGTGGCGGTGATCGGCCAGCCGGTGAACAACGGCGACATCGTCGTCAGCTTCCAGGGTGAGGCGGTGTTCACCGGCGAGCGTCGTCTGCTGCAACGTCAGTGGGCGGAAACCAGCTATCGCATCCAGCGCCTGCGCGACAATGCCCAGTGCGCCGATCAGGAATTCGACCTGCTGCTGGAAGAGGACAATCCTGGTCTGTCGGTCAAGCTCGGCTACGACGTCAACCACGACATCGCCGCGCCTTACATCAAGAAGGGCGTGCGTCCGCAAGTGGCCATCCTGCGTGAGCAGGGCGTCAACGGTCAGGTGGAAATGGCGGCAGCCTTCGACCGTGCCGGCTTCTCCGCCATCGACGTGCACATGAGCGACATCCTTGCCGGTCGGGTCAGCCTGGAGCAGTTCAAGGGCCTGGTGGCCTGCGGTGGTTTCTCCTACGGTGACGTGCTCGGTGCCGGTGAGGGCTGGGCCAAGTCCATCCTGTTCAACGCCCGTGCCCGTGAAGGCTTCCAGGCCTTCTTCGAGCGCAAGGACAGCTTCGCCCTCGGCGTGTGCAACGGCTGCCAGATGATGAGCAACCTGCACGAGCTGATCCCTGGCACCGAGTTCTGGCCGCACTTCGTGCGTAACCGCTCGGAGCAGTTCGAGGCGCGCGTGGCCATGGTGCAGGTGCAGGAGTCGGCGTCGATCTTCCTGCAGGGCATGGCCGGTTCGCGCATGCCCATCGCCATCGCCCACGGTGAAGGCCATGCCGAGTTCGAGAGCGAGGAAGCCCTGCTCGAGGCTGATCTGTCCGGCACCGTGGCGCTGCGCTTCGTCGACAACCATGGCAAGGTCACCGAGACCTACCCGGCCAACCCCAACGGTTCGCCGCGCGGGATCACCGGCCTGACCAGCCGTGATGGTCGCGTCACCATCATGATGCCGCACCCGGAGCGCGTGTTCCGCGCCGTGCAGAACTCCTGGCGCCCGGACGAGTGGCAGGAAGACGGCGGCTGGCTGCGCATGTTCCGCAACGCCCGAGTTTGGGTGGATTAATAGCGGCCGCGCAGCGGCCTTCTGATGACCCTCTCCCATTTATGGGAGAGGGTGCCCGAAGGGCGGGAGAGGGCAAGCGGCCGCGCTCCGATCCACGCCGAGCTTTGCAGGTATAGCCGTAGCCCGGATGCAATCCGGGAATGATCCCTGCCACACTCCCCGGATTGCATCCGGGCTACCCTGCCATGGCCGAAGACGCTCGCCCCATCCTCCCCGAAGTTCGCCTGGTCAAACCCGGTGAGACTCATCGTCTGTGCCGCTGCGGTCAGTCGCCCGAAATGCCGGACTGCATACCCCATTGTTGCCAGTCCCTGATCCTGCGACCTGAGCGCGAGCAGCACCTGCTCCTGTGTCGCTGCGGCCGTTCCGCTGAGCTGCCTTATTGCGACGGCAGCCATAGTCCTCCGGCGCCTGGTTGGCGTGGCAAGTGGCGGCGATTTCTCCGCGGCGAGTGAACAGGCCAGACCCCGCCGTGGTCGAAATATGCAGGATGCAGACAGGCATCCGTCATTTTTTGAAGGTGGTCTCTGTATTAGGATGAGGCAAAATGCCATCATTCTGGCGTCAAAGAGTCCCTGTGGTTTACGGAGAGCCTGATGTACAAACTCTGTTTCTATGTACCGGAAGCCCATCTGGAGCCGGTGAAAAAAGCGGTATTTGCCGCCGGTGGTGGGCGTGTCGGTGATTATGACCACTGCTGCTGGCAGGTTCTGGGGCGAGGTCAGTTCCGTGCGCTGGAGGGCAGTCAGCCATTCATCGGCCAGGTTGGCAGTATCGAGGAGGTGGCGGAGTGGAAGGTGGAGCTTGTCGTCGCCGACGAGCTGATCCACGATGCGGTCAAGGCCCTGAAGAAGAGCCACCCTTACGAGACGCCCGCCTTCGATGTCTGGCGTTTGTCCGACCTGCAGTTCTGAGTCGATCTGCAAGAGGCGACAACGGCGCGATGTCGCCCTTTGATCTCAGGGTCTGATCTCGATCAGCGTGCCATCCCTGACCAGGCTCCACACCTCGCGCATGTCGTCGTTCTTCATGGCGATGCAGCCTTCGGTCCAGTCCAGGGTGTGGAAGAACCATTCCGGATATTCCTCGTCCAGTGGCGTGCCGTGAATCATGATCATGCTGCCTGGACGCACGCCGGCTTGCTTGGCCTTGGCCAGGTCGCGTGCGTTGGGGTAGGAGATGTGCAGCGACAGTTGGTACTTGTCGCTGGGCTTGCGCCAGTCGATCCAGTAAAAGCCTTCCGGGGTGCGCAGGTCGCCTTCGCGCTGCTTGGCGCCGCTGGGCTGCTTGCCCAGGGAGATGCGGTAGCTCTTGATGGTCTCGCCGCGTTGCTGCAGGTAGAGCTTGCGCTCGGATTTCATCACCAGCACCTTGTCGACCGTGCGGCTGCCGTCGACGACGGGGCTGCTGGCCAGGGTGTTGAGGCTGAGGGTCAGGCAAAGCAGGGTGAGCAGCCAACGCATCGAAGGTATCCGCAAAGGTCAACGGGGTGTGGAGTGGGCACGCAGCGGCGCCAGCGGCTCGTTGCGCACCGGAAAGACGTTCTGTCGCCGGTCGGCGAAGAAGCATTCTAAGGTACGGCCTATGGTGGGGAAAGCCAGCTCTGACCAGGGGATCTCGCTTTCGTCGAACAGGCGCACCTCCAGGCTTTCTTCGCCGGCGGCGAAGTCCAGATCCACCAGCTCGGCACGGAACAGCATGTACACCTGGCTGATATGCGGCAGGTCGAACAGGGTGTAGAGGTTGAGGGCGCGCACCCGTGCGCAGGCTTCTTCCAGTGTTTCGCGGGCGGCGGCCTGCTCGATGGTCTCGCCGTTCTCCATGAAGCCGGCCGGTAGCGTCCAGTAGCCACGACGGGGCTCGATGGCGCGGCGGCACAGCAGCACCTGCTCGCCCCATACCGGCAGGCAGCCGGCGACGATGCGCGGGTTCTCGTAGTGTACGGTGCTGCAGTGGCCGCAGACATGGCGCAGGCGATTGTCTCCGGCCGGGATCATGTGGGTGACGGGATTGCCGCACTGGCTACAGAATTTCATGCGTTGTCCTCTTTCCAGGCGCTATCTTGGCGGCCTGTGTGGTGGCCGGCAAGCCCCGCTATCGGGCACCTCTAAAAACTACCTACGTTGTCATCGCTGCGTTAAAAACAGGCTCAAAATGCTCATTTACAATGCGTAAACTGCGCTTTTTCGCCTATTTTTGCCTTGCGCTGACTGCCTCGCCTACGTTTTTCGAGGCACCCGATTGAGGCCGGCTCGCCCTGCTCTCGGGGTTGGGCGAGCGCCTGCTTTCATGCCATGATGCCTGGCAAAACAAGATTCCGAGTATGCCCATGCTGGACGACTTGCTCCATCGCCTGCGCGGCTACAGCCCGCGCCTTCTGGAGACCGAGCGCAGCTTCCCCGAGGCGGCGGTGCTGGTTCCGATCACTCGCAGCGATGAACCCGAGCTGGTACTGACGCTGCGCGCCAGTGGTTTGTCTACCCACGGTGGCGAAGTGGCGTTCCCCGGGGGACGGCGAGATCCCGAGGACGTCGACCTGATCCATACCGCGCTGCGCGAAAGTGAGGAGGAGATCGGTCTGCCACCCGGCCTGGTGGAAGTGCTCGGGCCGCTCAGCCCGCTGGTTTCGCGTCATGGTATCCGGGTCACGCCCTATGTCGGGCTGGTGCCCGATTACGTCGAATACAAGGCCAACGACGCCGAGATCGCCGCGGTGTTTTCCGTGCCGCTGGAGTTCTTCCGCAGCGACCCGCGCGAGGTCACCCATCGCATCGATTATCTCGGGCAGAGCTGGTACGTGCCGTCCTATACCTACGACGAGTACCGCATCTGGGGTCTGACCGCGATCATGGTGGTGGAGCTGGTCAACCTGCTTTTCGACGACGCACAGATTTCCCTGCACCAGCCGCCCGAACATTTCATTCATCTGCGCTGAGGAACGATCACCATGAAATATCGCCTGGGAAATTTCCGTGTCGAGGCCCATCCCGAGAGCTGGATCGCGCCGAGCGCCGAAGTGATCGGCAGGGTGCGCCTGGAGGCCGGTGCCAGCGTCTGGTTCGGTGCCGTGCTGCGTGGCGACGTCGAGCTGATCCATATTGGCGAGAACAGCAATGTGCAGGACGGCAGCGTCATGCACACCGACATGGGGTTTCCGCTGACCCTGGGCAAAGGCGTGACCGTCGGCCACAACGTCACGATGCATGGCTGCACGGTGGACGATTACAGCCTTATCGGCATCAATGCGGTGATCCTCAACGGCGTAAAGATCGGTAAGCACTGCATCATCGGCGCCAACAGCCTGATTCCCGAGGGCAAGGTGATTCCCGATGGCAGCCTGGTGATGGGCTGCCCCGGCAAGGTGGTGCGTGAGCTGACCGAGCAGCAGAAGAAGATGCTGGAGGTCAGCGCCGCCCATTACGTTCATAATGCGCAGCGCTTTGCCCGCGACCTGGTGCCGGACGATGAGTGACGAGAGACCCGTGCGTTCGCCTTGTGTGAACGTATGTGCGCTGGACGAGCAGGATATCTGCATCGGCTGCCAGCGCACGGCGGATGAAATCACCCGCTGGGGTCGCATGGACAACGCCGAGCGCCGCGTGGTGCTGCAACATTGCCAGGAGCGCGCCCGCGCTGCTGGCCTTTTGATGACTTCCTGATTCACTGTTCGAGGAACACTCATGCCCCGTATTGGAACCCCCCTGTCTTCTTCCGCAACCCGTGTACTGCTGTGTGGCTGCGGTGAGCTTGGCAAGGAAGTGGTGATCGAGCTGCAGCGTCTGGGCTGCGAAGTCATCGGCGTGGATCGCTATGCCAATGCGCCGGCCATGCAGGTGGCCCATCGCAGCCACGTCATCGACATGCTCGACGGTGCGGCTCTGCGTGCCGTGATCGAGCGGGAGCAACCGCATTACATCGTGCCGGAGATCGAGGCCATCGCCACTGCCACTCTGGTCGAGCTGGAGGCCGAAGGTTTCAATGTGGTGCCCACTGCGCGCGCCGCACAACTGACCATGAACCGTGAGGGCATCCGCCGTCTGGCGGCCGAGGAGCTGGGCCTGCCCACTTCGCCCTACCACTTCTCCGACAACTTCGACGACTACGTGGCGGCGGTGAAGTCCGTCGGTTACCCCTGCGTGGTCAAACCGATCATGAGTTCTTCCGGCAAGGGCCAGAGCGTGCTGAAAAGCGACGCCGACCTGCAGAAGTCCTGGGACTATGCCCAGGAAGGCGGCCGCGCCGGCAAGGGCCGAGTGATAGTCGAAGGCTTCATCGACTTCGATTACGAAATCACCCTGCTCACCGTGCGTCATGCCGGTGGCACCAGCTTCTGCGCGCCCATCGGCCATCGTCAGGAGAATGGTGACTATCAGGAGTCCTGGCAGCCGCAGCCGATGAGCGCGAAGGCGCTGGCCGAGTCCGAGCGCGTTGCCCTGGCGGTGACCGAGGCCCTGGGCGGCCGTGGCCTGTTCGGTGTCGAGCTGTTCGTCAAGGGCGATCAGGTGTGGTTCAGCGAGGTATCGCCGCGTCCGCACGATACCGGCCTGGTCACGCTGATCTCTCAGGAGCTGTCCGAATTCGCCCTGCATGCCCGTGCCATCCTCGGCCTGCCGATTCCGGTGATTCGCCAGATGGGCCCGTCGGCGTCGGCGGTAATCCTGGTGGAGGGCAATTCGCAGCAGGCCAGTTTCGCCAACCTCGGCGAGGCCCTGCGTGAGCCGGATACTGCCTTGCGTCTGTTCGGCAAGCCCGAGGTCAAGGGCCAGCGCCGTATGGGCGTGGCGCTGGCGCGTGACGAGTCCATCGAAGCCGCGCGCGAGAAAGCGCTGCGCAGCGCGCGGGCAGTTCGCGTCCAGCTGTGAGCCGGCAGGCGCTGTGGTGGCTGGCGGCGGTGCCGCTGCTGCCCTTGGCGCTGCCTCTGGCCTTGTACACCCGGCGCACGGCGCTGCGCCTGCCGGTTGCCCAGGGCGAGCCGAATGGCGTCGCTGCCGCGCACCTGCCGGGTGAGCCCTTGCGTCTGCTGCTGATCGGTGAATCGACCGTGGCAGGCGTCGGGGTCAGTCATTTCGAGCAATCCCTGGCCGCCCGCCTGGCGGCTGCCCTCGCCGAGCACCTGGGGCGCCCCGTGCGCTGGCGTGCCTGGGGCGAGAACGGCATCACCGCGGTTCAGGCTCATGAGCGTCTGTTGCTGCAGGCGCTGAGCGAACCGGCCGATCTGGCGCTGCTGGTATTCGGCGTCAACGACACCACTCACCTCACGACGAGCAAAGACTGGGTGCAAGCGCTGGCCGGGATGGCCCGTGCGTTGAGCGTGCGGGGCTGCCGCGTGGCTTTCAGCGCCGTGCCGCCGCTGCAGCACTTCAGCGCCTTGCCCTGGCTGTTGCGGCAACTGATGGGCTGGAGGGCGCGCTTGCTCGATCAGGAGCTGCAGCGGGTGGCGCAGGAGCTAGGGGCGCTGCATTGCGCGCTGGACCTGCCGTTCGAGGCGCACTACCTGGCCGAGGATGGCTACCATCCTTCGGCGCTGGGCTATCAGTGCTGGGGCGAGGGGCTGGCGCTGCGTGTCAGTCCGCTTCTGGCGTCTGCGGCCTGAGCTTTTCCGCCTGCCAGACGCGCACGCTCTTCACCCGGTTTTCCGCGGCCTGGAGGATTTCCAGGCGGTAGGGGCCGATCTTCAGGCACACGGCGCTGTCGGGAATGCTCTCCAGAGCCTCGGTGATCAGGCCGTTGAGGGTCTTGGGGCCGTCGCTGGGCAGGTGCCAGCCGAGCGCCTTGTTCACTTCGCGGATGTAGGCGGCGCCATCGATGACCTGGGTGCCGTCGTCCTGCGGGTGGATGTCGGGGCTGCGCAGGCTGTCCTGATTGCTGAAGTCGCCGACGATTTCTTCGAGGATGTCTTCCAGGGTGACGATGCCGATGACTTCGCCGTATTCGTCGACGACGATGCCGATGCGGCGCTTTTCCTTCTGGAAGTTGATCAGTTGGGTCGCCAGCGGAGTGTTCTCGGGGATGAAATAAGGCTCGTTGCAGGCCGCCAGCAGGGATTCCTTGCTCAACTGGTCGTGGCTGAGCAGGCGGGCGATCTGGCGCATGTGCACCACGCCCTCGATCTGGTTGATGTCGCTGCGATACACCGGCAGACGGGTGTGATGGGTGGTGCGTAGCTGCTCGATGATGCTTTCCAGATCGTCCTCGAGATCGATGCCGACCACCTCGTTGCGCGGGATCATGATGTCGTCCACCGTGACCCGTTCCAGGTCGAGAATGCTCAGCAGCATGCTCTGTCGGTTGGCCGACATCTGTGGGCCGGACTCGCGCACCACGCTGCGCAGCTCCTCGGTGGACAGGCTGTCGCTGGCACGCTGCGACGGATCCACCCCGACCAGGCGCAGCAGCAGGTTGCTGATGGCGCTGGTCAGCCACACCACCGGATAGAGCAGGCTCTGCAGTAGGCTGAGCACGCGACTGGCGGGGAACGCCACCAGCTCGGGGCGCAGCGCGGCCAGAGTCTTGGGGGTGATTTCACCGAAGATCAGCACGACGATGGTCAGCCCGGCCGTGGCGATGGCGATACCGGTCTCGCCCCAGATTTCCACGGCCAGCACCGTGGCGATGGAGGCGGCCAGAATATTCACCACGTTATTGCCGACCAGGATGGTGCCGAGCATGCGATCCGGGCGGTCGAGCAGGCGTGAAACTCGCTTGGCGCCTTTGTGCCCTTCCTTGCTCAGATGCTTGAGCCGATAGCGGTTGATGCTGAGCATGCCGGTCTCGGAGCTGGAGAAGAAGGCCGAGCAGAGGATCAGGAAGATCAGCAGGCCGAGCAGTTGGCTCGAATGAGGGGCGTCCATGACGGCATTCTCAGATGTGCAGGATGAATTCGCGCACCAGCTTGCTGCCGAAATAGGCCAGCATCAGCAGGCAGAAGCCGGCCAGCGTCCAGCGAATGGCCTTGTGCCCGCGCCAGCCCAGTTGGTGGCGGCCCCACAGCAGCACGGCGAACACCGCCCAGGCGAAGCAGGACAGGATGGTCTTGTGCGCCAGGTGCTGGGCGAACAGATCATCGATATACAGGGCCCCGGACAGCAGCGACAACGACAGCAGCAGCCAACCGGCAAAGAGGAAGCCGAACAGCAGGCTCTCCATGGTCTGCAGCGGTGGGAAGTTCTTGATCAGTCCAGAGGGGTGCTTGTGCTTGAGCTGATGATCTTGCAGCAGCAACAGGATCGACTGGAACACGGCGATGGTGAGCAGCCCATAGGCCAGGATCGACAGCAGGATATGGGCGAGGATGCCGGGGTGCTCGTCGATCGGATCGATGGTGCCGCTGGGCATGAATTCTGCCGCCAGTACCGTCAGGGTGCCGAGAGGGAACAGCAGCAACAGCAGGTTTTCCACCGGAATACGCAGGCAGGCCAGGAGGATCAGGGCGATCACCGCGCAGGCGATGAGGCTGGCGGCATTGAAGAAGTCCAGGTTCAGGCCGTGCACGTCAAACAACTGGTAGAACAGGCTCGCTCCGTGAAAGCACAGGGCAGCCACGCCGAGCAGCGCCAGCAGGCGTTTGTCGGGGACGCTGCGCTGGGTCAGGCGCAGACCTTGGTAAATGGCGGCGCCAGCATAGAGGAGGGCGGCGGCGAGACTGGGCAACAGAGGGTGCATAGATCCGTGTAGGGCGAGCCCGAAAGGCGCTGAGTGTGGCACAGAAGGCTGCCTGCACGAAAGACCGCCGGCGGTGTCGATGAAGCAGCGACTTGGCTATAATCGGCCGCCTGTCGCACGCCCGGGTTGCCGGGTCGCACCCCATTCGTAAGGAACGTGCATGTTCGAGAATCTCACCGACCGCCTTTCCCAGACGCTGCGTAGCGTCACCGGCAAGGCCAAGCTGACCGAAGACAACATCAAGGACACCCTGCGCGAAGTGCGCATGGCCTTGCTCGAGGCCGACGTGGCCTTGCCGGTGGTCAAGGACTTCGTCGGCAAGGTCAAGGAGCGTGCCGTTGGCACCGAGGTGTCCAAGAGCCTGACCCCGGGCCAGGCCTTCGTGAAGATCGTCCGTGCCGAGCTGGAAGAGCTGATGGGCGCGGCCAACGAGGATCTGGCGCTGAATGCCGCGCCGCCTGCCGTGGTGCTGATGGCCGGCTTGCAAGGTGCGGGCAAGACCACCACCGCCGGCAAGCTGGCCAAGTTCCTCAAGGAGCGCAAGAAGAAGTCGGTGCTGCTGGTCTCCGCCGACGTCTATCGCCCGGCGGCGATCAAGCAGCTGGAAACCCTGGCCGGCGACCTGGGCGTTACCTTCTTCCCCTCCGATGCCAGCCAGAAGCCGGTGGACATCGCCAATGCGGCGATCCGCGAAGCCAAGCTGAAGTTCATCGACGTGGTCATTCTCGACACCGCCGGTCGTCTGGCCGTGGATGCCGAGATGATGGCCGAGATCCAGGCGCTGCATGCGGCGGTCAAGCCGGTCGAGACCCTGTTCGTGGTCGACGCCATGACCGGTCAGGATGCCGCCAACACAGCCAGGGCCTTCGGTGAGGCGCTGCCGCTGACCGGCGTGGTGCTGACCAAGGTCGACGGTGACGCCCGTGGCGGTGCTGCGCTGTCGGTGCGGCACATCACCGGCAAGCCGATCAAGTTCATCGGTATGGGCGAGAAGAGCGATGCTCTGGAGCCCTTCCATCCGGATCGTATCGCTTCGCGCATCCTCGGCATGGGTGACGTGCTCAGCCTGATCGAACAGGCCGAGCAGACCCTCGATCGCGAAAAGGCGGAGAAGCTCACCAAGAAGCTGAAGAAGGGCAAGGGCTTCGACCTCGAAGACTTCCGCGATCAACTGCAGCAGATGAAGAGCATGGGTGGTCTCGGCGGCCTGATGGACAAGCTGCCGTCCATCGGTGGCGTCAACCTGTCGCAGATGGGCAACGCCCAGGGCGCGGCCGAGAAGCAATTCAAGCAGATGGAGGCGATCATCAACTCCATGACCCCGGCCGAGCGCCGTGACCCGGAGATCATCAGCGGCTCGCGCAAGCGCCGCATCGCGATGGGCTCCGGCACCCAGGTGCAGGACATCGGGCGCTTGATCAAGCAGCACAAGCAGATGCAGAAGATGATGAAGAAATTCACCGCCAAAGGTGGCATGGCCAAGATGATGCGCGGCATGGGCGGCATGCTGCCCGGTGGTGGTGGGATGCCGAAGTTCTAGGAAAACAGCCGTAAGCGACAAGCTGCAAGCCGCAAGAAAGAGCCGCAGTCTGGAAATCTGCTTTTACTTGTAGCTTGTGGCTTGAAGCTTGCCGCTTTTGCTCATAGAATATGCGGCCTTTCGGGCCTAGGCCCATTTTTGATGTGTGCCTCAAGTTAGCACCGACAACAGGAACGATGTTCTCATGGTAACTATTCGTCTCGCTCGTGGCGGCTCCAAAAAGCGCCCCTTCTACCACCTGACCGTGACCAACAGCCGCAATGCGCGCGACGGTCGCTTCGTAGAGCGTATCGGTTTCTTCAATCCGATCGCCTCGGGTGCTGAAGTCAAGCTGTCCGTCAATCAAGAGCGCGCTACCTACTGGCTGAGCCAGGGTGCCCAGCCGTCTGAGCGCGTTGCTCAGCTGCTCAAGGAAGCTGCCAAGGCTGCTGCCTAAGCACGCTCATGAGTACGACGCCGGCCGTCGCCGAGGATTTGATCGTTCTCGGCAAGATTGTTTCGGTGCACGGCGTCAGGGGAGAAGTGAAGGTCTATTCCTTTACCGATCCCATCGATAACGTGCTCGATTACCCGCGCTGGACGCTCAGGCGTACAGGTGAGGTGAAACAAGTGGAACTGGCCAGTGGCCGCCTGCAAGGCAAGGTACTGGTGGCCAAGTTGAAAGGTCTGGATGATCGCGAGATTGCGCGTACCTACGCCGATTTCGAGATCTGCGTGCCGCGTAGCGAGCTGCCAGAGCTGGAAGATGGCGAGTTCTACTGGTACCAGTTGCAAGGGCTGAAGGTCATCGATCAGGCGGAGCAGTTGCTCGGTGTGGTCGACCATCTGTTCGAGACCGGTGCCAATGATGTGATGGTGGTCAAGCCCTGCGCGGGCAGCCTGGATGATCGCGAGCGTCTGTTGCCCTATACGGAGCAATGCGTGCTGGTGGTGGATCTGGCAGCCGGCGAGATGCGGGTCGACTGGGATGCGGATTTCTAAGGCTCATGCGCGTAGAAGTCATCACCCTGTTCCCGGAAATGTTTGCCGCCATCGGCGAGTACGGTATCACCAGTCGCGCGGTGAAGCAGGAACTGCTCCAGCTCAATTGCTGGAACCCGCGAGACTACACGACGGATCGACATCATACGGTGGATGATCGCCCTTTCGGCGGCGGCCCCGGCATGGTGATGAAGATCAAGCCTCTGGAAGACGCTCTGGCCAGTGCCAGGCAGGCTGCAGGGGAGACGGCGAAGGTGATTTACCTTTCGCCGCAAGGCCGCCAGCTCAACCAGGCTGCGGTGCGCGAACTGGCGCAGGAGCAGGCTCTGATCCTGATTGCCGGTCGCTACGAAGGAATCGACGAGCGCTTCATCGAAGCGCATGTGGATGAGGAATGGTCGATTGGCGACTACGTCCTGTCCGGCGGTGAGCTGCCGGCCATGGTGCTGATCGACGCGGTAACGCGCCTTTTGCCTGGTGCATTGGGTCATGCCGATTCGGCCGAGGAGGACTCCTTTACGGATGGCCTGCTCGACTGCCCGCACTACACCCGCCCGGAGGTGTATGCGGATAAACGTGTTCCCGAGGTGTTGCTTAGTGGCAACCACGAACACATCCGGCGCTGGCGTTTGCAGCAGTCCCTTGGTCGGACCTGGGAACGCCGCGCTGATCTTCTGGATAGCCGCTCGCTTTCTGGAGAAGAGAAGAAGCTGCTGGAGGAATACATCCGCCAGCGGGACGATAGTTAACGTATCGATGGCAGGCCGGGAGGCTTGTCTTAGGAGCGCAGCATGACCAACAAGATTATCCAGATGCTCGAAGCCGAGCAGATGAACAAAGAAATCCCGACTTTCGCCCCGGGCGACACCGTTGTCGTGCAAGTGAAAGTGAAGGAAGGCGACCGTCAGCGTCTGCAGGCTTTCGAAGGCGTTGTCATCGCCAAGCGTAACCGCGGCCTGAACAGCGCTTTCACCGTGCGCAAGATCTCCAGCGGTGTTGGCGTCGAGCGTACCTTCCAGACCTACTCGCCGCTGGTCGACAGCCTGAGCGTCAAGCGTCGCGGTGACGTGCGCAAAGCCAAGCTGTACTACCTGCGCGACCTGTCCGGCAAAGCCGCGCGCATCAAGGAAAAGCTGTCCTAAGTTCGGACGCTTCTCACGAAAAAAAAGCAGCCCTCGGGCTGCTTTTTTCGTTATTGCGCCTCTGTTTCAGGGGCGCAGGCTGATCTTCAGGCTGGCCTGCGACAGGTCGATGTCGTTCAGTTGCAGGCTGCCGAAGCTCTGATTCTGCGGGGCGCCTTTGACGCGGATGTTGTCGAAGCGCATCTCACCGATGGAACTGGGCAGATTGACGTTGATCGAGCCATCGGCGTTCATGGTCGAGCGCAGCTTGCTGGTGTCGTAATGCACGTCGCTCATGCTGTTTTCCGCTTCCAGGCTTTCCAGTGCCGGCATGACCAGCTTGGCCAGCTGCTTGACGGTGCCGATGCCATCGCCGCTCTCGGCTTGCAGCAGCAGGCCTTGCAGGGCGTTGTCCAGGCCCTGGGCGCTGACGTCGCTCATTTCGCTGTCGCTGAGGCTCTGCATGCCGCGCGGCAGTTCCTGACGGCTGATGCTGCTGCTCGGTTGCATGCGCTGGATGTCCGCGCTGGCCATCTGGAAGGGGCTGAGCAGGGCAGCGACCAGGGTGGCGGTGAGGCGCAGGTTGGTCTGCTTCTTCAGCGCCTTGGCCAGTTGTTTCTCGGTCAGCAAGCCTTGCTCGACCAGGACTTCACCCAGGCGTTTGCGGCTGACCAGTTGCACCTGGATGGCGGCATCCAGTTGTTTGGAGGTGATCAGGCCCTTGTTGATGAGGATCTGACCCAGACGAGATTGGGTGTGATTGGACATGGCTAGGCTACCGGGCGAGGTGATGGCGTGTTGGAATCATGCGCTTGGTATGCCTATCCGTCACCCAACCAAAGATAGGCTGCCCTGTGTTTCATGCTGTGACTCCAGGTTCTTCCTGTTCGGGTGAGGCTCTGGGTGTTTCTTCTGTTTCGATCAGTGCCGTCAGTGTCCAGCCGATACCCGGAGTGAAGTCCAGGGGGCTGGTGGCCACATGCAACCAGCCGCTCGGATCACGGGCCAGGATCAGCGTCGCACGTTTGCCGTGCAGCGCCTGATAGGCGTCCCAGTCGAAGGTCTGCGTCAGGGTGGTGCTACGCACTTCGTCGCCACGCGCCAGTTGGCTGGCGAAGCGTGGGTAGCTCGAGGCCTGGCTGCCCAGCGGCAGGCCGCGTACCTCGTCGCTGCTGCGATGCTTGTCGCTGCGCTTGCCGTCCGCGCCCGTGGGCAGGGTGAAGCGGCGGTTACCGGGAAAATCATGACGAAAGTGCATGCAGGCCAGGGCGTTGAGTTCCGCTGAGGGCGACAGCGCCAGCAGGTGGCCCAGGCCGACCAGATCCAGGTGCGCTTCGGCGTGCTGCGAGGTTGGATTGCCGAAGTAGGTGGGCAGCCCGGCCATGCGTGCTGCGCGGATGTTCTCCCAGCTCGAGTCGGTCAGCAGCACCTGGTTGCCGAGGCTCTGGATGGCCTTGCCCAGGGCGCGCGCCACCGGGTTGGCGCCGATGATCAGAAAGCCGCTCGGTGAAGGCTCGGTCGCTTTCAGCAGGCGCGCCAGTGGGCGCGCGGTGGCGCTCTGGATGACCACGGTACCGATGATCACCATGAAGGTCAGCGGCACCAGCAACTGGGCCTGGGGGTTGCCCTGTTGCTCCAGGCGCAGGGCGAAGATGGCCGAGACGGCGGCGGCGACGATGCCGCGCGGGGCGATCCAGGCCAGTAGGGCGCGTTCGCGCCAGTTCAGGCTGGAGCCGAGGGTGCAGACGAGGATATTCAGCGGGCGGGCGACGAACTGGATCACCGCCAGCAGGATCAGGGTCACCGGGCCGAGCGCCAGTAGGGCGTGCAGATCCAGGCGTGCGGCGAGGATGATGAACAGGCCGGAGATCAGCAGGACGCTGAGGTTTTCCTTGAAATGCAGGATCGGGCGGATATCCACGCCGCGCATGTTGGCCAGCCACATGCCCATCACCGTGACGGCCAGTAGCCCCGACTCGTGTTCGATCAGGTTGGCGGCGATGAATACGCCGATCACGACGGTCAGAGCGGTGAATGTATGCAGGTATTCGGGCAGCCAGCGGCGCCGCAGGACGATACCGAAGGCCCAGCCGGCGGCTGCGCCGAGCAGGCTGCCACAGGCGATCACCGCGGCGAAGGTGCTCAGGCTCTCGCTCCAGGCATTGCCTTCTGCATAGCTGACGATGAAGGCGAAGGTGACCACCGCCAGCAGGGCGCCGATGGGGTCGATGACGATGCCCTCCCAGCGCAGGATGTTGGCTACGGCGGAGGTGGGACGTACCACGCGCAGCATCGGTGCGATCACCGTCGGTCCGGTAACCAGGGTGAGGGTGCCGAACAGCAGCGCCAGATCCCAGGAGAAGCCCAGCAGATAGTGACTGGTCACACTGATCACCGCCCAGGTCAACAAGGCGCCCAACGTGACCAGGCGCTGCACCACCTTGCCGATCTCGCGCCATTCCGATAGGTGCAGGGTCAGGCTGCCCTCGAACAGGATCAGCGCCACGGCCAGGGAAATGAAGGGAAACAGCAGCGGGCCGAACAGCTCCTGCGGGTCGAGCAGGCCGAGCAATGGGCCGGCCAGGATGCCACCGAACAGCAGGAAGAGAATCGCCGGCAGGCGGATGCGCCAGGCCAGCCACTGGCTGGCCAATGCCAGCAGGCCGATACCGCCCAGGCTCAGCAGGATCTGTGTTTCACTCATCGGATCTCCCTATCGCGCTCGGGCTGTGGAAAACTAGATGACTCACTGGTTCATGAGTCTGCGATGTCAACATTACCCGATCCTCTGATCGAACGCTTTCTCGAAGCGTTGTGGCTGGAAAAGGGGCTGTCTGCCCATACCCAGGCGGCCTATCGCAGTGATCTGGAGCATTTCCATGCCTGGCTCGATGGGCGCGGCCTGGCTCTGCAGCATGCGGGGCGCGATGCCATTCTCGATCACCTGGCCTGGCGTCTGGAGCAGGGCTATCAGGCGCGTTCCACGGCGCGCTTCCTCTCCGGGGTGCGCGGCTTCTACCGCTTTCTTCTGCGCGAGGCGCTGATCGCCGAGGATCCCACCTTGCAGGTGGAGTTGCCGCAGATCGGCAAACCGCTGCCCAAGTCGCTATCCGAAGCGGATGTCGAGGCGCTGCTGCAGGCGCCGGATCTGGATGATCCCATCGGCCTGCGTGACCGCGCCATGCTCGAAGTGCTCTATGCCTGTGGTTTGCGCGTCAGCGAGCTGGTGGGATTGACCCTCGAGCAGGTCAATCTGCGCCAGGGCGTGCTGCGGGTATTCGGCAAGGGCAGCAAGGAACGTCTGGTGCCATTGGGCGAGGAAGCCATCGCCTGGATCGAACGCTACAGTCGTGAGGCGCGACCCTTGCTGCTCGGCGGCAAGCCCAGCGATGTGCTGTTTCCCAGCCTGCGTGGCGAGCAGATGACCCGGCAGACCTTCTGGCATCGCATCAAGCACCAGGCGCGCGTGGCCGGAATCGCCAAGGCCCTGTCGCCGCATACCCTGCGTCATGCCTTTGCCACACATCTGCTCAACCATGGCGCCGATCTGCGCGTGGTGCAGATGCTACTGGGTCATAGCGACCTGTCCACCACGCAGATCTATACCCATATCGCCCGCGCCCGCTTGCAGGAGTTGCATGCCCAGCACCATCCCAGGGGGTGAGCGGGAACATCCCACGCGCGGCGGACTCGAAGAGAGCGATCTGTCTGCCCGTTCACACCGCTGGCGCAGCGCCTCGCTGCCCTGTGTTGCTTATGTGGTAGGCTGTGCCGATTTCGCCGCTCGTCGCTCGACAGGAGTATTCATGTCCCCGATTCGTCTTTCCGTCGCCCTGGCTCTGGCACTGGGTAGCAGCATCAGCCTGGCCGCCGATCCGGATCAGGCCATTCGTCAGAGCCTGAAGTCGCTGGACGCCGACCTGCCGATCGAGGCCATCGCCGAGAGCCCGATGTCGGGTATCTATCAGGTGCAGCTCAAGGGCGGTCGCCAGCTCTATACCAGTGCCGACGGGCAGTTCCTGATCCAGGGCTATCTGTTCCAGGTCAAGGACGGCAAGGCCGTCAACCTGACCGAGGTCGAGGAAAGTCGGGCGGTTGCCAAGCAGATCAATGCGATTCCGACCAGCGAGATGGTGGTCTTCCCGGCGAAGGAGACGAAGACCCATATCACGGTGTTCACCGATACCGAATGTGGCTACTGCCAGAAGCTGCACAGTGAGGTGCCTGAGCTCAATCGGCTGGGGGTGGAGGTTCGCTATGTGGCCTTCCCGCGCCAGGGCATGAACAGTTCGGCGGCGCGCGAGCTGGAGAGCGTCTGGTGCAGCAAGGATCGCCGGGCAGCGATGAACGAGGCCAAGACCCGCCAGGGTGTGCCGGAGGCAACCTGTGACAATCCGGTGGCCAAGCAGTACGAGCTGGGGCATCTGATCGGTGTCAACGGCACGCCGGCCATCGTGCTGGCCAACGGCAAGATGATTCCGGGCTACCAGCCGGCGCCGCAGCTCGCCAAGATTGCCTTGGAGTCGAACTAAGAACCTATCCACGACCTGCTGCGCGTCGGCTCTGCTGCGTTAAAAGCAGGCTCGGACTGCTCATTTACAGCTCGTAAACTGCGCGTCCTCCCCTGCTTTTGCCTTGCATAGCTCTAGCTCGCGAGCTCTTGAACAGGTTCTTTGAGTCGTGGATTGACTAACAAACAGCCGCTTCGTAATGTGCGGCTCTTTATCTGCGGCCGGAGCATGCTCCGGCCGTTTCGTGCAGTGCTGATGGGGAATTGAGTGTGAAGCCGGTGAAAGTGGGCATCTGTGGGTTGGGCACCGTCGGTGGCGGTACGTTGAATGTACTCAAGCGCAATGCCGAGGAGATTACTCGGCGCGCCGGTCGCGGCATCGAGATTGCCCAGATCGCCATTCGTTCGCCCAAGCCGCAGTACGATACCACCGGCATTGCCATGACCAGCGATGTGTTCGAGCTGGTCAACAACCCCGAGATCGACATCGTCATCGAGCTGATCGGCGGCTATACCCTGGCCAAGGAACTGGTGCTCAAGGCCATCGACAACGGCAAGCATGTGGTCACCGCCAACAAGGCGCTGATCGCCGTGCACGGCAACGAGATCTTCGCCAAGGCGCGCGAGAAGGGCGTGATCGTCGCCTTCGAGGCCGCCGTGGCCGGTGGCATCCCGGTGATCAAGGCGATTCGCGAAGGCCTGGCGGCCAACCGCATCAACTGGCTGGCCGGCATCATCAACGGCACCGGCAACTTCATCCTCACCGAGATGCGCGAGAAGGGTCGTGCCTTCGACGACGTGCTCAAGGAAGCGCAGGCGCTGGGTTATGCCGAGGCCGATCCGACCTTCGACGTCGAAGGCATCGATGCCGCGCACAAGCTGACCATCCTGGCGTCCATCGCCTTCGGTATCCCGCTGCAGTTCGACAAGGCCTACACCGAAGGCATCACCAAGCTGACCACGGCTGACGTGAACTACGCCGAGGCGCTGGGCTATCGCATCAAGCACCTGGGTGTGGCTCGCCGCACCGAAGCGGGCATCGAACTGCGCGTGCACCCGACGCTGATCCCTGCCGACCGTCTGATCGCCAATGTCAACGGCGTGATGAACGCGGTGATGGTCAATGGCGATGCCGTTGGCAGCACCCTGTATTACGGTGCAGGCGCCGGCATGGAGCCGACCGCTTCGGCGGTGGTGGCCGATCTGGTGGACGTGGTGCGTGCGCTGACCACCGACCCGCACAACCGCGTGCCGCATCTGGCCTTCCAGCCGGATTCGCTGTCCGATCACCCGATTCTGCCGATCGAGGCGTGCGAGAGCGCCTACTATCTGCGCATCCAGGCCAAGGATCACCCGGGCGTGCTGGCTCAGGTGGCGAGCATCCTCTCCGAGCGTGGCATCAACATCGAGTCGATCATGCAGAAGGAAGTCGAGGAGCAGGATGGCCTGGTGCCGATGATCCTGGTGACCCATCGCGTGGTCGAGGCGCGTATCATCGAGGCCATTGCCGCCATGGAAGCGCTGGATGGCGTCACCTCGCCGGTCATGCGCCTGCGCGTCGAGCAGCTCAATTAACAGTAGCTGCAAGCCCCAAGCCTCAAGCTGCAAGCGGAGCGCTGCTTCTCTTGTGGCTTGTAGCTTGTAGCTTGCGGCTCGAACCGAAGGTTTGAAAGTCATGCGCTATATCAGTACCCGCGGCCAGGCGCCGGCCTTGAATTTCGAAGATGTGCTGTTGGCTGGCCTGGCCAGCGATGGTGGTCTCTACGTGCCGGAGAACCTGCCGCGTTTCACCGTCGAGGAAATCGCTTCCTGGACTGGGCTGCCTTATCACGAACTGGCCTTCCGGGTGATGCGTCCGTTCGTTGCTGGCTCCATCGCAGATGCCGATTTCAAGAAGATCCTCGAAGAAACCTACGGCGTGTTCGCTCACAACGCCGTGGCGCCGCTGCGCCAACTGAACGGCAACGAGTGGGTCATGGAGCTGTTCCACGGCCCGACCTTGGCGTTCAAGGACTTCGCCCTGCAACTGCTCGGCCGCCTGCTCGATCACGTGCTGGCCAAGCGCGGCGAGCGCGTGGTGATCATGGGCGCCACCTCCGGCGACACAGGTTCGGCAGCCATCGAAGGCTGCAAGGCCTGCGACAACGTCGACATCTTCATCATGCACCCGCACAACCGTGTGTCCGAAGTGCAGCGCCGGCAGATGACCACCATTCTCGGCGAGAACATCCACAACATCGCCATCGAAGGCAACTTCGACGACTGCCAGGAGATGGTCAAGGCCAGCTTTGCCGATCAGGGCTTCCTCAAGGGCACCCGTCTGGTGGCGGTCAACTCGATCAACTGGGCGAGGATCATGGCCCAGATCGTCTACTACTTCCACGCTGCGCTGCAGCTCGGCGGGCCGGCGCGCTCCATCGCCTTCTCGGTGCCGACCGGCAACTTCGGCGACATCTTCGCCGGCTACCTGGCGCGCAACATGGGCCTGCCGGTCAGCCAACTGATCGTCGCCACCAACCGCAACGATATCCTGCACCGCTTCATGAGCGGCAATCAGTATGTGAAGGAAACCCTGCACCCGACCCTGTCGCCGTCCATGGACATCATGGTCTCGTCCAACTTCGAGCGTCTGCTGTTCGATCTGCACGGCCGTAACGGCGCGGCCATTGCCGGGTTGATGGACAGCTTCAAGCAGGGCGGTGGTTTCAGTGTCGAGGAAGATCGCTGGACCGAGGCGCGCAAGCTGTTCGATTCGCTGGCAGTGAATGACGAGCAGACCTGCGAAACCATCACCGAGGTGTACCAGGAGTGCGGCGAGCTGCTCGACCCGCACACTGCCATCGGTGTGCGCGCTGCGCGTGAGTGCCGTCGCAGCCTGGCCACGCCCATGGTGGTGCTGGGTACCGCGCACCCGGTCAAGTTCCCCGAAGCGGTGGAGAAGGCCGGCATCGACGCCGTTCCGGCGCTGCCTGCGCACCTGGCCGATCTGTTCCAGCGCGAGGAGCGTTGCACCGTGTTGGCCAACGATCTGAAGACCGTGCAGCAGTTCGTTGCCGCTCACGGCAATCGCGGCAAGCCGCTCTGAGGTTTTCCGTTGCGATGAAACCGGCGCCCTTGTGGCGCCGGTTTCGTTTGTACGCTGCTCAGAGGCTGAAGATCAGTGCCAGCAGCGCCATCAGTATGATCAGGATCAGCCAGATCAGCGCATTGAGGCGGTTGGCGCGGATGATGGCGACGCCGCGCGGGCGCAGCGGAGGATTGTCTTCCAGGTACTGGTCGACCCGCTGTTCGGCTTCGTCCGCTGAGAGTCCATGAGCATCGCGTAGCAAGTTGAGGGCGGCTTGGCGCCGGTCGGCGTGCAATAGCTGACGCACGTCTGCTGGTAGTTCCTGCATGGCATGACGCCTGTTCGGATGATGGGCTGGTTCTGCGACCTGGTTGGCGCTTTTGCCTGTGCGCGGTCGGCAGCTTTGCGCTTTAATGCGACCTCCTCTGTAGGGAAGCACTGGTGTTGGACATGGATGATCCTATCGCGATTCTCTTTTTTCTTGCCTGTCCACCTTCGTACCGCCCGCTCGAGGCGGCGGCGGATGCCTGCGCGCGCGTCTGACGAACGATGTCACATTTATCACATGTAATGGCTTTACGTTTTACATGTAAGGGGCTAGGCTGCGTTTCATGGACAGCAAATCATCCGCTCATTACCAGCGTCTTTACCGTCAGCGTCTGCGTGAGCAGGGGTTGGTGAAGAAGGAAGTCTGGATCTTGCCCGAGCACGCGCCGCTGTTGCTCGCGTTCGAGCGCAAACTGCGCCAGCCACAGTCGCTGCTGGCTTCGATGGAGAAGGAGGAGGGTATGAACATGCCTCAGGTTTGGACTGCCAAGGGTCTGTACGAAGCCCTGGCGGCAACGGAACTGTTCCAGAGCGGCCAGGCTGGCATCGAGCTGATCGACGGCGCCGACGCCAGCCTGCATATCAGCATGCGCGAATACGGTGACCTGCCGCTGTTCGTCGCCGTGTTCGGCGAGCAGATCATCGTCGAGGCGCTGCTTTGGCCTGCTACGGACGTGAAAGATGCCGCCGCTTTCAACGAAGAAGTGCTGCGCACCCACAAACTGTTCCCGCTGTCGTCCATCGGCCTGGAAAAAATGGCCGACGGGCGCGACTGCTACACCATGTTCGGCGCGCTGAGCTCGGCTTCGAGCCTGTCCGACGTGGTGTTCGAGATCGAGCTGCTGGCGGATAACGTGATCAAGGCCACCGAAGCCTACGAAGGCTTCCTCAAGTCTGGCGCCTGAGAGGAGATAGGACGATGAACGTCTGGAGCAAATTGCTGACCGCGCTGCGTGGCGGCGCCAACGAGATGGGTGAGGCGGTGGTCGACAGCCAGGCCCTGCGCATCCTCGACCAGGAAATCCGCGACGCCGATGTCGAGCTGCGCAAGTCCAAGGAAGCCCTGGCCGAGATCATGGCCAAGCACAAGCTGGCCAGCGACAAGGTGACCAAGAGTGCGGCAAGCATCGCCGAGTACGAGCAGTACGCGCTCAAGGCCCTGGAAGCCGGCAACGAAACCCTGGCCAAGGAAGTGGCCGAGAAGATCGCCAACCTGGAGGTCGAGCAGGCCAGCGAGCGTGAGCAGGCCGAAGGTTTCGCTGCCAGCGTGGCGCAACTGCGCAAGGCCGTGAGCCAGGCTGAGGGCAATATCAAACGTCTCAAGCAACAGGTGGATACGGTCAAGGCCACCGAAAGCGTGCAGAAGGCGCAGATGGCCGTGGCCCAGCGCTACGGTGGCTCCCAGGCCAAGCTGCAGACGGCGGTCGAGTCGCTCGAACGCATCAAGCAGCAGCAGGCCGAGCGCGCGGCGAAGATGGAGGCTTCGGCTGAACTGGCCGCCACCAGCGCGCCGGACGATTCGCTGGAAGCCAAGCTGCGCGCCGCTGGTATCAAGGCCGACAACGCCAGCGCCGACAGCGTGCTGGCGCGCCTGAAGGACAAGTCCAAGGCTTGAAAGACAGGGGGCGTTCGTGCCCCGTTTCCCTGATTCGGGAAAGGAAAAAATGGAACTCTTCCTGCAGACTTCGCTGTCATTCCCCACTGCCATCTACAGCTTCCTGCTGTGCGTGGCGGTCATCTATTGGCTGGTGGTCGCCGCCGGCCTGCTCGAAGTCGACCTGCTCGACATCGAGGCCGATTCGGTGATGGAAGGCAGCGGCCAAACCGAGGGCCTCGCCGGCCTGCTGTACAAGTTCAAGCTCGACGGCGTGCCGGTCACCCTGGTGCTGACGCTGCTGTTCTTCTTCGCCTGGTTCATCTGCTATTTCATCGAGCTGTGGCTGCTGCGCCATCTGCCACTGGGCATCCTGCGCTACCCGCTGGGGCTGGTGGTCATCGCCGGCGCCCTGGTCGTTGCCGCGCCGTTGTGTGCGGCGATCTGCCGGCCACTGAGGCCGTTGTTCAAGAAGGTCGAGGCGATCACCAGCAAGTCGGTGCTGGGCCAGGTGGCAGTGGTGCGCAGTGGTCGCGTCACCGCCAGCCATGGCGAGGCGGTGCTGGAAGACGGTGGCGCCGGGTTGATCCTGCGCGTGCGCGCCGACGAGGCGCTGGGCTTCAAGCGCGGCGACCGCGTGGTGCTGCTGGAATACCTGGCTCCCGAGCATGCCTATCGGGTCATCAGTGAAGAAGAGTTTCGCGGCGTCTAGCAGGCCGTTGAAAAACGTAGGCGAGGCAGCCAGTGCAAGGCAAAAACAGCCGAAAAAGCGCAGTTTACGTGTTG
>NZ_JBQLIX010000011.1:0-136114 GCF_052156495.1 Pseudomonas sp. NCHU5216
CGCAGCGACGCCAGCCTGGAGTTCCTCGGGCGCAACGACTTCCAGGTGAAGATCCGCGGTCACCGTATCGAGCTGGGTGAGGTAGAGGCCCAGCTCGCCGGCTTGCCGCAAGTGCGCCAGGCTGTGGTCGGCGCACGGCCTGATGCCGCAGGCGATCTGCAACTGGTGGCCTGGTACACCGGTCAGCCACTGGCCGAGGCCGCGCTGCGCGATACGCTGAGCCAGGTGCTGCCAGCCTTCATGCTGCCAACACGCTTCATGCACCTGGACAGCCTGCCGCTGACCCCCAACGGCAAGCTGGATTGCAACGCCTTGCCGCTGCCGGAGGTGGACGCGGTGACCGATTACGTGGCCCCGCAGGGCGAGCTGGAAACCCGCCTGGCGGAGCTGTGGGCGTCACTGCTGCAGGTGCCGCAGGTCGGCCGCGAGCATGACTTCTTCGCCCTGGGCGGGCACTCGCTGCTGGCCATGCGCCTGTTGGCCCGGATTCGCGAGCAACTGGGGCAGGAACTGAGCCTGCGCACGCTGTTCGAGCAGCCCACGCTCAAGGCCATGGCTCGCCAACTGGCGCCGCTGCATGGCGGGGCGACGCCGGTGATCATCCCCACCGAGCATCAGGGCCAGGCACCGCTGACCTTCGCCCAGCAGCGCCTGCTGTTCCTGGCCCGGCTGGAGGGGGCCAGTGCGGCCTACCACCTGCCGGTTGCGCTGCGCCTGGAAGGCGTGCTGGACGTGCCGGCGCTGGAGCGTGCGCTACTGCGTATCGTCGAGCGCCATGAGGTGCTGCGCAGCGTTTTCCGCGACCAGGGCAGGCAGCACATCATGTCGGCGCCGGGCGGCTTTGCCCTGCGCCAGCTCGACTGGAGCGCGCGCACCGACAGCCAGGCGGCGCTGGCCGCGCTCGGCGAGGAATACGCCTGCAGCCCCTTCGACCTGGCAAATGGGCCGCTGCTGCGTGCCTGCCTGGTGCGCCTGGAAGAGCGCCAGCACGTGCTGCTGGTCACCCTGCATCACCTGATCGCCGACGGTGTGTCGATGGGCATTCTGACCGAGGAACTCAGCGCCCTTTATCAGGCCTTCAGCCAGGGCCAGGCTGACCCGCTGCCAGCGCTGCCGGTGCAATACGCCGACTACGCCGTCTGGCAGCAGCGTCTGCTGCAAAGCGACGCCTGGCAGGCCCAGGTGCAGTGGTGGGAAGACACCCTGAGCCAGGCGCCGACGCTGCTCAGCCTGCCCACCGACCTGCCACGCCCGGCTACCCAGAGCTATGCCGGGGCACGCCTGCCGGTGTGCCTGGATGCGGCCTTGACCACGCAGCTCAAGGCCTTCAGTCAGCGTCATGGCGCCACCCTGTACATGACCGTGCTGGCGGCCTGGGCGGTGGTGCTGGGACGCCTGGCCGACCAGCGCCAGGTGGTGATCGGCTCCCCGGTCGCCAACCGCGTCAGCGAGCAGGTGGAGGGCGTGATCGGCCTGTTCGCCAACACCCTGGCGCTGCCCGTCAGGCTCGAAGACGGTGTCGACAGTGTCACGCTGCTGCAACAGGTACGCGCCCTGAGCCTTGAGGCCCAGGCCCGCCAGGCGGTGCCGTTCGAGCATGTGGTGGAGCGCGTCAAGCCATTGCGCAGCCTGGCCTACAGCCCGCTGTTCCAGGTCATGCTGGCCTGGCAGAACCAGGCGTCCGGCGAACTGGCACTGGGTGAGCTGCAGTTGAGCAACCTGCCGGCGCCGACCGGCACCGCCAAGTTCGACCTGACCCTTGAGCTGGGCGAGTTCGACGGTTGCCTGCAGGGCAGCCTGGAGTACGCCACCGCGCTGTTCCTGCCCGCCACCGCCGAGCGTCATCGGGATTATCTGCAGCGCGTCCTGCGTGCGATGGTCGCCGAGCCAGAACGTGCCCTGGACAGTGTGGCACTGCCAGGCGCCGCTGAACTCGAGCAACTCAACAGCTTCAACGCCAGCGCCATGCCCTGGCCGCAAGAGCAGACCATTCACGGCCTGTTCGAGGCGCAGGCGGCGCGTACGCCTGCGGCCCAGGCCGTGGCGCATGGCGGCCTGGTGCTGACCTATGCGCAGCTCAACGAACGTGCCAATCGCCTGGCCCGATACCTGATCACCCAGGGCGTGGTGCCCGATGCGCGGGTGGGCATCTGCCTGCAACGCGGTGCGCCGATGCTGCTGGCCATGCTCGCCGTGCTCAAGGCTGGCGGCGCCTATGTGCCGCTGGATCCGAACTACCCGGCCGAGCGCATTGCCTACATGCTGCAAGACAGCGAACCGGCGGCGATGATCGGCCAGGACGCCACCCTGGACCTGCTTGGCGACCGATCGCTGGTAAACCTGGATGCCTTTGACTGGACGGCAGGTGATGATCAGGACAACCCGCTGGTTCCAGGTCTGACGTCCTCCAACCTGGCCTACCTGATCTACACCTCCGGCTCCACCGGCTTGCCGAAAGGGGTGATGATCGAGCATCGCAACACGGTGAACTTCCTCACCTGGGCTCAGCAGGCCTTCGAGCCTGAAGTGCTGCAGAGCACACTGTTCTCCACCTCGCTGAACTTCGACCTGGCGGTCTATGAGTGCTTTGCGCCATTGACCACCGGTGGTTGCGTGCATGTGGTCGAGAATGCCCTGGCGGCACGCGAGGCGAATGTCAGCCTGATCAACACGGTGCCGTCGGCCTTGAAAGCGTTGCTGGAATCCGGTGGCCTGAACGAAGGCGTGCATACCGTCAACGTCGCAGGTGAAGCCCTCAAAGGCTCGCTGGTGGAGAAACTCTTCGCCGAGACTTCGGTGCAGCGCCTGTGCAACCTCTATGGCCCGTCGGAAACCACCACCTATTCCAGTTGGGTGGCCATGGATCGGGCCGATGGCTTTGCCGCGCATATCGGTAAACCGGTGGGCAATACGCAGTTCTACCTGCTCGACGAACACCGTCAGCCGGTGCCTTTGGGCGTGGCCGGCGAGTTGTACATTGGCGGTGCCGGCGTGGCGCGGGGTTATCTGAACCGCGACGAGCTGACTGCCGAGCGCTTCCTGGCCGATCCGTTCAACGCTGAAGCGGGCGCGCGCATGTATCGCACTGGCGACCTGGCGCGCTGGCTGGCGGACGGCAACCTGGAGTACCTGGGGCGTAACGATGACCAGGTGAAGATCCGTGGTTTCCGTATCGAGCTGGGCGAAATCGAGGCGCGTCTGGCGCAGCACCCCGGGGTAACGGATGTGGCGGTGATGGCCCGCGAGGATGCGCCAGGCGACCTGCGTCTGGTGGCCTACCTGCGTGCCGAGCAGCCCCTGCAGCCAGAGGCACTGCGCGCGTATCTGCACGGGCAGTTGCCACAGTACATGGTGCCTGCGGCCTATGTGCAACTGGCCAGCCTGCCGTTGACCCCCAATGGCAAGCTCGACCGCAAGGCGTTGCCCGCGCCGGACGCCACGGCTTACCCAAGCCGCGGCTACGAGGCCCCGCAAGCGGGAACCGAGACGCTGCTGGCGGAGCTGTGGAAAGAGCTGCTGAACCTTGAACAGGTCGGCCGCCATGACCACTTCTTCGAACTGGGTGGGCATTCGCTGCTGGCAGTGACGTTGGTGGAGCGGCTTGAACGCCAGGGCCTGGAGGTGGATATCCAGGTGCTGTTCGGCCAGTCCACCCTGGCCGCACTGGCGGCGGCCACGCGGCCCAGCCAGGGCTTGCAGGTGCCGCCGTCGCGCATCCCCGCGCTGCAACGCAAACGCCGCATCTGATTCCACCTGCTGCGGCATCCGAGCAAAAGCCACGCCCCCCTGCGGCGTGGCTTTTTTGTCCCGGCTTACGGTGACAGACAGCCCCCTGGCGATCCCTTAGTTTTTCGCCACTGATCGGGCATGCCGCCGATTTTCCAGGGACTTTCACAGCGCAGGTACTTCGATGCTCTTCAATGACTTGATGGCAGCCATTTCCGGCCACCCGATCCGCCTTCAGCACGAGGACGGCGACCTGGTGATCCTTGGCGATGACCAGGGCTTCGACGAGGCGCTGGTGGCAGGCCTGCGTCTGCACAAACCGCGCTTGCTGGAACTGGTCGAAGAGCACGGCGGCGACTGGCTGAGCCCGGCGTTTCGCATCACCCCGGACATGCTGCCGCTGGCCGAACTGACTCAGGAGCAGATCGACCTGATCGTGGCCCAGGTGCCTGGCGGTGCGGCCAACTTGCAGGACATCTACCCGCTGGCCCCGCTGCAGGAAGGCATGCTCTACCACCACCTGACCGCCGCCCAGGGCGACCCCTACATCCTGCATACGCTGCTGGCCGCCGACAGCCTGGAACGCCTGCAGCAGTTTGCCCGTGCCTTGCAGGCGGTGATCGATCGGCATGACATCCTGCGCACCGCGCTGGTCTGGGAAGGCCTGGATGCCCCCATGCAAGTGGTGTGGCAACGCGCGCAGCTGGCCGTCGAGGAAGTGGCCCTGGACGCGGCAGAGGGGCCGATCGAGGCACAACTGCGCGAACGCTTCGATACCCGCCATTACCGCATGAACCTGCAGCAGGCACCGCTGATGCGCCTGGCCTATGCCCACGACCCGGCTGCCGGGCGCTGGGTGGCGCTGCTGGCGTTCCACCACATGGTGCTGGATCACGCCGCGCTGGAGCGGGTACAGGCTGAGGCCCAGGCCTTCCTGGTGGGCGCCGAGGCCAGCCTGCCGCCCGCAGTGCCTTACCGCAATCATGTGGCCCAGGTCGCGCACATGGCGCAGCGCGGCGGGCGCCAGGCTCATGAAGCGTTCTTCCACGAAATGCTCGGCGACATCGACGAGCCGACCTTGCCGTTCGGCCTGACCGACGCCCAGGGCAGCGACGAGCCGATCGAAGAAAGCGTGCTGCCGTTGCCGACATTACTGGCGCAGCGCCTGCGCGGGCTGGCCCGCGATCATGGGGTGAGCAGTGCCAGCCTGGTGCACCTGGCTTGGGCTCAGGTGCTCGGACGCCTGACCGGCCGCGATGACGTGGTATTCGGCACGGTGCTGATGGGCCGCCTGCAGGGCGGCGAGGGCGCCGCACAGGCGCTGGGGGTGTTCATCAATACCTTGCCGCTGCGCATTCGCCTGGACGGTGAGGGTGTAGCGGGCAGCGTCAAGACCACGCACCGGCGCCTGACCACGCTGCTCGGCCATGAACAGGCCTCGCTGGCCCTGGCCCAGCGTTGCAGCGGCGTGGCCGCGCCTACGCCGTTGTTCGGTTCGCTGCTCAACTATCGCCACGGCAGCGCCGCGCAGAGTGCCAGCGCCCAGGCCCGTGAAGCCTGGCAGGGCTTGCAGGTGCTCGGCGGCGAAGAGCGCAGCAACTACCCGATCACCGTGTCGGTGGATGACCTGGGCAGCGAGATGATCATCAGCGTGCTGGCCCTGGCCCGTATCGGCAGCCAGCGTATCGGCGGGTATCTGCTCAACGCCCTCGAGCAACTGGCCGCTGCGCTGCAACAGCAGCCCGAGTCCACTCTCGAGGCACTGGACATCCTGTCCGATCAGGAACGCCAGCAGCTATTGCATGCCTTCAACGACACCCGGTGTGCCTACCCGCGTGACAGCAGCGTGCAGGCGCTGTTCGAAGGCTGGGCCCGACGTCAGCCCGAGGCTCCGGCTGCGGTGCTCGATGGCGTGGTGCTGAGTTACCAGGCGCTCAACAGCCGGGCCAACCGCCTGGCGCGGCGCCTGCTGGCCGAAGGGGTGGAACCGGGCGAGCGCGTGGCACTGGCGTTGGAGCGCAGTTTCGAACTGCTGGTGGCCCAACTGGCAGTCCTCAAATGCGGTGCAGCCTACGTGCCGCTGGACGTCAACGCCCCCGACGAGCGTGTGCAGGCGATGCTCGCGGACTGCCAGGCACGCCTGTTGCTCAGCACCAGCACGGCGTCGGCCAAGCAGGGCGTGCGCTGCCTGGTGCTGGATGACGCCTTGCTGCAAGAGGGTGACGACAGCAACTTGGCAGCGCAGGGCGATGGCAGCAGCAGCGCCTACGTGATGTACACCTCCGGCTCCACCGGCACCC
Organism: Pseudomonas sp. NCHU5216; assembly: GCF_052156495.1. NCBI lineage: Bacteria > Pseudomonadati > Pseudomonadota > Gammaproteobacteria > Pseudomonadales > Pseudomonadaceae > Pseudomonas > Pseudomonas sp. NCHU5216. Next base: position 6,027 of record NZ_JBQLIX010000011.1, read on the forward strand.
CCAAGGGGGTAGTGGTCGCACACCGTGGCATCACCCGCCTGGTGCTCAACAACGGCTATGCACAGTTCCACCGCAGTGACCGGGTGGCCTTCGCCTCCAATCCGGCGTTCGATGCCAGCACCCTGGAAACCTGGGCGGCGCTGCTCAACGGTGCGTGCCTGGTGCTGGTGCCGCAACCGGTGTTGCTGGCCCGCGAGCGTTTCGCCGCCTTGCTGCAGGAGCAGGAGGTGAGCGTGCTGTGGCTGACCGCCGGGCTGTTCCATCAGTATGCCGCTGGGTTGTATCCGGTATTCGCCAGGCTGCGCTACCTGATCGTCGGCGGCGATGTGCTGGATCCGGCGGTGATCGCCGGCGTCCTGGCCAATGGTGCACCTGAACACCTGCTCAACGGCTATGGCCCCACCGAAGCCACGACCTTTTCCACTACCTGGAAAATCGATTCGGTCGGCCCTGGGGCGATTCCCATCGGCCGCCCGGTGGGCAATGGCCAGGTCTATGTGCTTGACCGCCACCAGCGCCTGGTGCCAGTGGGCGTGGTCGGCGAGCTGTACATCGGCGGCGACGGCGTGGCCCTGGGCTACCTGAACCGCCCGGAGCTGACCGAGCAGGCGTTTGTCGCCGACCCGTTCAGCAGCGAGCCCGGCGCGCGCCTGTACCGCACCGGTGACCTGGGCTGCTGGCGTGCCGACGGCGTGCTGGAATACCACGGACGCAACGACGAGCAGATCAAGCTGCGCGGTTTCCGCATCGAGCTGGGCGAGATCGTCAGCCAGTTGCTCAAGTGCGAAGGCGTGGCCGATGCCGTGGTGGTGGCGCGCCAGGGCGACGCCCCCGGCGAGCAGAAGCGCCTGGTGGCCTATGTCATCGCCCATCCGGGTACCACGCCGACGGCGCAAGGGCTGCGCGAGGCACTGCTGGGCCGCCTGGCCGACTACATGGTGCCGGCCGCCTTCGTCATGCTCGATGCCTTCCCGCTGAATGCCAACGGCAAGCTCGACCGCCGTGCCTTGCCGGCCCCGGCGGCCGAGGCTTTTGCCAGCCGCGCCTATGTGGCGCCACAAGGTTCGGTCGAGCAGACTCTGGCTCGCCTCTGGCAGGAATTGCTGGGCATCGAGGCAGTGGGCCGTTTCGATCATTTCTTCGAGCTGGGCGGCCATTCGCTGCTTGCCGTGAGTCTGGTGGAACGCATGCGCCAGGCTGGGCTGCGTGCCGATGTTCGGGTACTGTTCAGTCAGCCGACCCTGGCCGCGTTGGCCGCTGCGGTAAGCGAAGAGCAGGCCTTCAGTGTGCCGGCCAATGTCATTGCCGAGGGTTGCACGCACATTACCCCGGACATGCTGCCCCTGGCGCAGCTCAGCCAGGCCAGCCTGGATCGACTGCTGGCGCAGGTGCCGGGCGGGGTGGCCAACGTGCAGGACATCTACGCCCTGGCGCCCTTGCAGGAAGGGTTGCTGTACCACCACCTGGCCGCCAGCCAGGGTGACCCCTATGTGTTGCAGTCGCTGTTCAGCCTCGCCGACCAGGCCAGCCTGAAGCGCTTCACCCAGGCCTTGCAGGCGGTGATCGACCGCCATGACATCCTGCGCAGCGCGGTGTTCTGGGAGGGCCTCGAGCACCCGGTGCAGGTGGTGCTGCGTCACGCAGCGCTGCCGGTCGAACAGGTCGAAGCAGACCCGGCGGCGGGCGATGTGGCGGCGCAGTTGCAGGCACGCCTGAACCCGCAGACCCTGCGCCTCGACCTGCACGCGGCGCCGCTGCTGCAGCTCAAGGTGGCGCATGACCCGCAACAGCAGCGCTGGGTCGCCATCCTGCTGTTCCATCACATGGTGCTCGACCATGCGGCGCTGGAAAGCGTGCAGCATGAAATGCAGGCCTGGCTGCTCGGCGAGCAGGCGCAACTGGCGCCTTCCGTGCCGTATCGCAACTACGTGGCCCAGACGCGGCGCAGCGCCGGCGCCGCCGAGCACGAAGCTTTCTTTACCCGCATGCTGGGCCATATCAGTGAGCCGACGCTGCCGTTCGGGCTGGTCAGCGCCGCCAGCGAGGCCGACCCGGTGCAACATGCACGGCAGTTGCTGCCGGCCGCACTGGCCCGGCAACTGCGCAGCCAGTCCCGGCAGTTGGGCGTGAGCCTGGCCAGCCTGCTGCACCTGGCCTGGGGCCTGGTGCTGGGCCGGCTGGCCGGGCGCGACGAGGTGGTGTTCGGCACCGTGCTGATGGGCCGCTTGCAGGCGGGCGAAGGCGCTGACCGTGCCATCGGGCTGTTCATCAATACCTTGCCGCTATGCCTGGACGCCGGCAGCGGCGGTGTGGCCGAGCGGGCCCAGGCGACGCACAGGCTGCTTACCGAATTGCTCGCCCACGAGCACGCCTCGCTGGCCCTGGCGCAGCGTTGCAGTGGCGTACCGGCGAGCCTGCCGCTGTTCAACGCGCTGCTCAACTACCGGCACAGCGCCACGGGCCAGGCCAGCCAGGCCGCCCAGAATGCCTGGGCCGGAATCGAAGGCGTGGCCGGCGAGGAGCGCACCCACTATCCCTTGACCCTGAACGTCGATGATCTGGGTGAGGACCTGTTGCTGGGCGTGCTGGCCCAGTCGGGCATCGATGCCCAGCAGGTGGTGGATTACCTGCAAACCGCCTTGCACAGCCTGGCCCTGGCTCTGGAGCAGCGCCCGCAGGCGCCGCTGCATACCCTGGCTATCGTGCCCGCAGCGGAACGCGATCGGCTGCTGGAGCAGTTCAATGCCACGGCCATGAGCTACCCCGAGCAGCAGACCCTGCAAGGGCTATTCGAGGAACAGGCAGCAAGGTCTCCGCAAGCCCCGGCGGTTGCGCATGGCGACACCGTCCTGAGTTACGCCGAACTCAATGCCCGCGCCAATGCCCTGGCGCAGCACCTGATCGCCCAGGGCGTGGTGCCGGATGCGCGGGTGGGCATCTGCCTGCAACGCGGTACTTCGATGCTGGTGGCCATGCTCGCCGTGCTCAAGGCTGGCGGCGCCTATGTGCCGCTGGACCCGAATTACCCGGCCGAACGTATCGCCTACATGCTGCAGGACAGCGAGCCGGCGGCAGTGATTGGCCAGGACGCCACCCTGGCGCTGCTTGGCGAACGATCGGTGGTAAATCTCGATAGCTTCGACTGGATCTGCGATGTACAGGGCAACCCGGTGGTGCCGGGCCTGAACTCGTCCAACCTGGCCTACCTGATCTACACCTCCGGCTCCACCGGCTTGCCGAAAGGCGTGATGATCGAGCACCGCAACGCGGTGAACTTCCTGACCTGGGCACAGCAGGCCTTCGAGCCGGAAGTGCTGAAAGACACCCTGTTCTCCACTTCGCTGAACTTCGACCTGGCGGTCTACGAGTGCTTTGCGCCCTTGACCACTGGCGGCTGCGTGCATGTGGTCGAGAACGCCCTGGCTGCCAGGGAAGCCAATGTCAGCCTGATCAACACCGTGCCGTCGGCCTTGAAGGCGCTGCTGGAATCCGGCGGTCTCAATGAAGGCGTGCACACCGTCAACGTCGCCGGTGAAGCCTTGAAGGGTTCGCTGGTGGAAAAACTCTTCGCCGAGACCTCGGTGCAGCGCCTGTGCAACCTCTATGGCCCATCGGAAACCACCACCTATTCGAGTTGGGTGGCCATGGATCGTGCCGATGGCTTTGCCGCGCACATCGGCAAACCGGTGGGCAATACCCGGTTCTACCTGCTCGACGAACACCGTCAGCCGGTGCCGCTGGGTGTAGCGGGCGAGCTGTATATCGGTGGTGCCGGCGTCGCTCGTGGCTACCTGAACCGCGACGATTTGACTGCCGAGCGCTTCCTGGCCGATCCATTCAGCCGCGAGCCGGGTGCGCGCATGTATCGCACTGGCGACCTGGCGCGCTGGCTGGCGGACGGCAATCTGGAATACCTGGGGCGTAACGATGACCAGGTGAAAATCCGTGGTTTCCGTATTGAACTGGGCGAAATCGAAGCGCGCCTGGCGGCCTTTGACGGTGTTCAGGATGCCGTGGTCATGGCTCGTGAGGATGTGCCGGGCGATCTGCGCTTGGTGGCGTACTACACCGGTGCCGAGCAACTGGATATCCAGAGCCTGCGTGAGCACCTGCAAGGCCAGTTGCCCGAGTACATGGTGCCGGCGGCCTATGTCTATCTGGACGCACTGCCACTCACACCCAACGGCAAGCTGGATCGCAAGGCACTGCCGGCACCGGGTGCCGATGCGCTGATCAGCCGAGGCTATGAAGCGCCACAGACCGAGACCGAACGCACCCTGGCCAGGATCTGGCAGACCCTGCTGGGCGTGGAGCAGGTCGGTCGCCACGACAACTTCTTCGAGCTGGGTGGTCACTCGCTGCTGGCGGTAAGCCTGGTCGAGCGCATGCGCGAACAGGGCCTGAGCGCCGATGTGCGCGTGCTGTTCAGCCAGCCGACGCTGGCTGCGCTGGCTGCTGCCGTGGGCGGCAGTCACGACGTCCAGGTACCGGATAACCTGATTCCCGAAGGCTGCACGCAGATCACTCCGGAGCTGCTGCCGCTAGTCGAGCTGCAACAGGCCGAGATCGACCGCATCGTGGCGGTAATCCCGGGCGGCGCGGCGAATATTCAGGACATCTACCCGCTGGCACCACTGCAGGAAGGCATCCTGTTCCATCACCTGAGTGCCGAGCAGGGCGACACCTATGTGCTGCAGGCGCTGTTCCAGGTCGATAGTCGTGCGCGCATCGAGACCTTCGCCCAGGCCTTGCAGGCGGTGATCGACCGCCATGACATTCTGCGCACCAGCGTGCACTGGCAGGGTCTGGAAGCCCCGGTGCAGGTGGTCTGGCGCCAGGCACAGCTGGTGGTAGAAAGCTTCGACGCCGTCGCCGGCCAAGGGCCTGCCAGCGAGCAGTTGCGTGCGCAGTTCGACAGCGCCCGGCAACGCCTGGATCTGTCCCAGGCACCGCTGATGCGCCTGGCCTTTGCCCAGGACGCCGAGCATGGCCACTGGGCCTTGCTGCTGCGTTTCCATCACCTGGCACTGGATCACACCGCGCTGGAAATCGTGCGCGAAGAAATGCAGGCGCTGTTGCAGGGGCAGGGCGCGACCTTGCCGGCACCGCAGGCTTATCGCAATTACGTGGCGCAGGCCCGCGCCGGCCTGAGCCAGGACGCCCATGAGGCGTTCTTCAGGCAAATGCTGAGCGATATCGACCAGCCAAGCCTAGCGTACACGGCGGCGACCAGCGGCCAGGTCGAAGAAGCCAGCCTGGTTCTGGAACATGACCTGGCGCTGCGCGTACGCCAGCAGGCGCGCCTGTTGGGCGTGAGTGCCGCGAGCCTGCTGCACCTGGCCTGGGGCCTGGTGGCACGTACTGCCAGCGGCCAGGATGCCGTGGTGTTCGGCACCGTGCTGATGGGCCGCCTGCAGGGCGGTGCCGGTGCCGACCGCGCCCTGGGCATGTTCATCAACACCTTGCCACTGCGCCTGGATATCGACCGGCGCCCGCTGCGCCAGGCCGTCAAGGCCACGCACCAGCGCCTCAGCCAGTTGCTCGCCCACGAGCACGCGCCGCTGGCCGTCGCCCAGCGTTGCAGCGGCGTCGCGGCACCGGCGCCGCTGTTCAATACCTTGTTCAATTACCGCCACAGCGCCATCGCTCAGGCCGCTGACCAGGCCCAGCTTCAGGCGGCCTGGGAAGGTGTCGAGCTGCTGAGCAACCAGGAGCGCAGCAACTACCCACTGACCCTCTCGGTGGATGACCTGGGCGAAGGTTTTGCCTTCACTGCCCTGGCCCTGGAAGGCATCGGTGCACAGCGTGTCTGCGAGGCGCTGGCCTGCGCGCTGCAGAATCTGCTGGAGGCACTGGAACACGCCCCCGGCACGCCGTTGCAAGACCTGACGACACTGCCCGAGGCCGAACGCATGCACCTGTTGGGTTTCAACCCGGCAGCCAGTGACTATCCACGCGAGCAGACTCTGCACAGCCTGTTCGCAGCCCAGGCCCAGTCCACTCCGGATGCCTTGGCCGTGATCGACGGCGAGGTTCAGCTGAGCTATGCCGAGCTCGACACCCGTGCCAACCAACTGGCTCATCACCTGATTGCTCAAGGCGTTGTTCCAGGCAGCAAGGTTGCGCTGCTGCTGCCGCGCTCGACTGACCTGCTTATTGCACAACTGGCGGTGCTCAAATGTGCAGCGGCCTATGTGCCGCTGGACGTGCATGCGCCGGTGGAGCGCCAGTTGTTCATGCTGGAGGACAGCGACGCGATTTGCGTGCTGGGCTATGCCCGCGAGGCACTGCCGCAGGCACGCCAGTGGCTGGCCGTCGATGCGCTGAACCTCAGTGCTCAGCCGGCGCATGACCCCGGCCTTGAACAGGCCGCCGATACCCCGGCCTACGTGATGTACACCTCCGGTTCCACCGGTCAGCCAAAAGGCGTGGTGGTGCCGCACCGCGCCGTCGCCCGCCTGGTGCTGAACAACGGCTATGCCGAATTCAACGCCCAGGATCGCGTGGCCTTCGCCGCCAACCCGGCGTTCGATGCCAGCACCCTGGAAGTCTGGGCGCCGTTGCTAAATGGCGGCGCGGTGGTGGTGGTGGAGCAGAGCGTCCTGCTGGATCGTGCCCGCTTTGCTGCATTGCTCGATAAGCAGGCAGTCAGCGTGTTGTGGCTCACCGCTGGCTTGTTCCATCAATACGCCGCCAGCCTGTACCCGGCGTTCAGCCGCCTGCGTTATCTGATCGTTGGCGGCGACGTGCTGGATCCGGCGGTGATCGCCGGCGTACTTGAAAACGGCGCACCGCAACATTTGCTCAACGGCTACGGCCCCACCGAAGCCACGACGTTCTCCAGCACCTACGAGATCCGCGAAGCCGGGCAGGGCAGCGTGCCCATCGGTCGGCCGTTGGCCAATACCCAGCTCTATGTGCTCGATGCCCAGCAGCAACTGGCGCCGCTGGGCGTGGCGGGTGAGCTGTATATCGGCGGCGATGGCCTGGCCGTGGGGTATCTCAACCAGCCGGAGCTGACCGCCGAGCGCTTCATCCAGCACGCCGAACTGGGCCGCTTGTATCGCACCGGCGACCTGGTGCGCTGGCGGGCGGACGGCAATCTGGAATACCTGGGGCGTAACGACAGCCAGATCAAGCTGCGCGGTTTCCGTATCGAAATCGGTGAAATCGAAACACGTCTGGCGCAATTCCCCGGCATCCAGGCCAGTGCCGTGCTGCTGCGCGAAGACACACCGGGCGACAAACGCCTGGTGGCCTACTTCACCGCCGCGCAAGCCGTGGCCATCGAGGCGCTGCGCGATCATCTGCAAGGCGAACTGCCGGAGTACATGGTGCCTAGCGCCTATGTGCAATTGGACAGCCTGCCGCTGACCGCCAACGGCAAGCTGGACCGTAAAGCGCTGCCAGTACCTGGCACCGATGCGGTCATCAGCCGCACATACGAAGCGCCGCAGACCGACACCGAACGTACCCTGGCAGCCATCTGGCAGAGCCTGCTGGGCGTGGAGCAGGTGGGTCGTCACGACAACTTCTTCGAGCTGGGCGGCCACTCGCTGCTGGCGGTGAGCCTGGTCGAGCGCATGCGTGAGCAGGGCCTGAGCGCCGACGTGCGCGTGCTGTTCAGTCAGCCAAGCCTGGCCGCGCTGGCCGCTGCCGTAGGGGAAAACACCGATATCGAGGTGCCGGAGAACCTGATTCCCGAAGGTTGCACAGAGATCACTCCGGAACTGCTGACCCTGGTCGAGCTGCAACAGAGCGAGATCGACCGCATCGTCGCGGCAATTCCGGGCGGGGCGGAGAATATCCAGGACATCTACCCGCTGGCGCCGCTGCAGGAAGGCATCCTTTACCACCACCTCAGTGCCGAGCAGGGCGATCCCTATGTGCTGCAGTCGCAGTACGCCTTCGACAGCCGTGCGCGTCTGGAGGCGTTTATTCAGGCCTTGCAGCAGGTCGTGGCGCGCCACGACATCCTGCGCACCAGCGTGCACTGGCAGGCCCTGACCGAACCGGTGCAGGTGGTCTGCCGGCAGGCTGCGCTGGAACCGGAGTGGGTCAGCCTGAGCACCAGCGGCGGCACGGCCACGGAGCAACTGGCACAGCGTTTCGACGCTGGCCATTACCGCATGGATCTGACCCGCGCGCCGCTGCTGCACCTGGCCTGCGCCGAGGATGCCGACAACAGGCGTTGGGTACTGACGCTGCTGTTCCATCACCTGGTGCTGGATCACACCGCCCTGGCGGTGGTGCAGGAGGAGATGCAGGCCCTGCTGCTGGGCCAGGGTGACACGCTGGGCGCCGCAGCGCCGTATCGCAACTACGTGGCCCAGGCACGCCTGGGGGTCAGCGCCGAAGCCCATGAAGCCTTCTTCCGTGAGCAACTGGCGGACGTGACCGAGCCAACCCTGCCATTCGGCGAGCACGACGTGCAAGGCGACGGCCTGGGTATCGAAGAAGCCAAGCACTCATTGCCTGCCAGCTTGAGTGCGGGCCTGCGCGAACAGGCGCGCGAGCTCGGGGTCAGTGCCGCCAGCCTGGTGCACCTGGGCTGGGCGGTGCTGCTGGGGCGTGTGTCCGGCACCGAGCAGGTGGTGTTCGGCACCGTATTGCTCGGCCGCCTCAACGCCGGGCAGGGTAGTGACCGGGCCCTGGGCATGTTCATCAACACCTTGCCACTGCGCCTGAACCTCAGCGCTCTCAGTGTCAGCGCGGCGGTGCAAGACGCGCACCGGCGCCTGACGCAGCTATTGGCCCACGAGCATGCGCCCCTGGCGCTGGCCCAACGTTGCAGCGGTATCCAGGGCCAGGCGCCGCTGTTCAGCGCCTTGCTCAACTACCGTCACAGCGTCGCCGCCAGCGGCCAGCACGCCGAACAGGCCTGGGCCGGCATGCAAGCCCTCAGCGGGCATGAGCGCACCAACTATCCATTGACCCTGAACGTCGATGATCTGGGCGATGGTTTCGACATCACTGCCCTGGCCACTGGCGCAATCGGCGCGCAACGCGTCTGCGATTACTTGCAGAACGTTCTCGAGGCGCTGGTCGATGCTTTGGCCACGCGACCTGATCAAAGCCTTGAACACCTGAGCCTGTTGGATACTGCCGAGCGTCAGCGTCTGCTGGGGCTGGGCGGCGACACCCAGGCGTGCACCGATACTCCGGCGGTGCACCGTCAGTTCGAAGCCCAGGCGCTGGCCCGGCCGCAGGCCATTGCGCTGCGCTACGAGGAACAGAGCCTGACCTATGGCGAGCTCAACGCCCAAGCCAACCAGGTTGCCCATTACTTGATCGCCCAGGGCATCGGTGCCGACGACCCTGTGGCGCTGTGCCTGGAGCGCGGCCCACAACTGATCGTCGGCCTGCTCGGCGTACTCAAGGCGGGTGCCGGCTATGTGCCGCTGGATCCGAACTACCCGGCTGAACGCCTGGCCTACCAGTTGCAGGACTGCGCGCCGAAAGCTGTCCTGGTACAAGGCAGCACGGCGGGCCTGTTGCAGACGTCCGCGCCGTTGATCGACCTGGCGTCGCTGGGCGAACAGCCCACGGACAATCCGCAGGTGGCCGCGCCCAATCCGCAGCATCTGGCCTATGTGATCTACACCTCGGGTTCTACCGGTCTGCCCAAAGGCGTACAGGTGGAGCACGGCAATGTCAGCCGGCTGTTCAGCGCCACCCAGGCGCAGTTCAACTTCGACACCAGCGACGTATGGACCCTGTTCCACTCCGTGGCCTTCGACTTCTCGGTCTGGGAAATCTGGGGCGCCCTGGCCCACGGTGGCGAACTGGTGATCGTGCCCTATGCCGTCAGCCGCTCGCCGCAGGACTTCTACGAACTGCTCTGCGAACGCGGCGTCACGGTGCTGAACCAGACGCCAAGTGCCTTCCGCTCGCTGATAGCCGCTCAGGCCAGCAGTGAACGGTCGCACTCGCTGCGCCAGGTGATCTTCGGTGGTGAGGCGCTGGATACCGCGCTGCTCAAGCCCTGGTACGCGCAAGTGCGCAATGCGGGCACCCAGTTGGTGAATATGTACGGCATCACCGAGACCACGGTGCACGTCACTTACCGCGCCCTGACGCCCGCGGATGCCCAGGCTGGTGTGAGCCCGATCGGCCAGGCCCTGGCCGACCTGAGCATCTACGTGCTGGACGCCCATCGCGAGCCGCTGCCGGAAGGGGTGATTGGCGAGCTGTACGTCGGCGGTGCCGGCGTGGCGCGGGGTTATCTGAACCGCCCTGAGCTGAACGCCGAACGTTTCATTCAACATCCGACCTTGGGTCGCCTGTACCGCACCGGCGACCTGGCGCGCTGGTCGCTGGACGGCGAGCTGCAGTACCTGGGCCGTAACGACGACCAGGTGAAGATCCGTGGTTTCCGTATCGAACTGGGCGAAATCGAAGCGCAGCTACAGACCTGCGCTGGGGTGAGCGAAGCGGTGGTCATCGCCCGCGAGGACGTGCCCGGCGATAAACGCCTGGTGGCCTATGTGATGGGCGAGGGCGACCTGGATGCAGCCAGCCTGCGCAGCCAATTGCAGACGCGTCTGGCCGAACATTTGCTGCCTGCCGCCTACGTGGTGATGCAGCAGTGGCCACTGACCGCCAATGGCAAACTGGATCGCAAGGCGCTGCCGGCGCCGGATGCCGAGGCGCTGGCGCGGCGCAGCTATGAAGCGCCGCAAGGCGACACCGAACAGCAACTGGCGCAGATCTGGCAAGACCTGCTGAGTGTCGAGCGTGTCGGCCGCCACGATCATTTCTTCGAGCTGGGCGGTCACTCGCTGCTGGCGGTGAAGCTCATCGAACGCATGCGTCAACAGGGTCTGAGCGCCGATGTGCGCGTACTGTTCAACCAGCCGACCCTGGCCGCGCTGGCGGCGGCCGTCGGCGAACAGCAGCAGGTCAGGGTGCCGGCCAACCTGATCCCTGTCGGTTGTACACAGATCACCCCGGATATGCTGCCGCTGATCGAGCTGGATCAGGCCAGTATCGACCAGATCACCCAGGCGGTACCGGGTGGTGTCGCCAACGTGCAGGACATCTACCCGCTGGCACCGCTGCAGGAAGGCATCCTTTACCATTACCTGATCGCCGAGCAGGGCGACCCCTACCTGCAATACGCGCTGTTCGCCTTCGACAACCGCGCACGCCTGCAACAGTTCGCCGAGGCCCTGCAAGGGGTCATCGCGCGGCATGACATCCTGCGCACCGCAGTGCTGTGGGAAGGGCTCGATGAGCCAGTGCAAGTGGTATGGCGCGAAGCGCCGCTGCCACTGGAGCCGGTGACCTTGCCCGACGCACCGGGCAGCGTGGCCGAGCGACTGTGCGCCGCGCTGGATCCACGCCAGCACCGCCTGGATCTGACCCAGGCACCGCTGCTGCGTATCGACTACTGCGAAGACCCCGAACAAGGCCGCTGGCTGGGCCTGCTGCGTTTCCATCACCTGGTCGACGACGCCACTTCGCTGGGCCTGCTCAGCGCCGAGATCGGTGCGCTGATGGCCGGCAACGGCGCGCGCCTGCCGGCCCAGGTGCCGTACCGCAACTATGTGGCCCAGGCGCGCCTGGGTGTGAGCCGCGAAGCCCACGAGGCGTTCTTCCGCGAGCAACTGGGCGATATCGACGAGCCGACCCTGCCACTGGGTATCCGTGAAGTGCAGGGCAGTGGCCAGGGCATCCAGGAGGTTCGCGAGCCGGTCGCGCCTGCGCTCGGCCGGCGCCTGCGGGCCCAGGCCCGTTACCTGGGCGTCAGTGCCGCCAGCCTGTATCACCTGGCCTGGGCCCGTGTGCTGGGCACCCTGGCCGGACGTGAAGACGTAGTCTTCGGCACCGTGCTGCTCGGTCGCCTGCAGGCCGGCGAGGGGGCCGGCCGTGCGCTGGGCATGTTCATCAATACCTTGCCACTGCGTTTGACGCTGACCGGGCAGGGCGTGCGTGAAGGCGTGCGCCAGGCGCACGCACGGCTCAGCGCCTTGCTGGCCCACGAGCATGCCTCGCTGGTGCTGGCCCAGCGTTGCAGCGGTGTCGCCGCACCGGCGCCGCTGTTCAGCGCCTTGCTCAACTTCCGCCATCTGCAGGGCCAGCCAAGCGACGATCAGGCGGCCTGGGAGGGCATCCAGGCGCTCAGCGGCGAAGAGCGCACCAACTACCCGCTGAGCCTGTCGGTAGACGACCTGGGCCAGGACTTCACCCTGACCGTGATGGCCGATGCACATATTGGTGCTGCCCGCGTGTGCGGCTACATGCAACAGGTGCTCGAAGCGCTGGTCGAGGCCCTGGAGCACGCGCCTGACACCAGCCTTGAACAGCTGGGTCTGCTGGATACTGCCGAGCGTCAGCGTCTGCTGGCCTTGGGCGGCGACACCCAGCCGTGCGCCAATACCCCGGCAGTACACCGCCAGTTCGAAGCCCAGGCCCAGGCACGACCGCAAGCCATCGCGTTGCGCTACGAGGCGCAGAGCCTGACCTATGGCGAACTCAACGCCCGTGCCAACCAGGTCGCGCATCATCTGCTGGCCCAGGGCATCGGTGCCGATGACCGTGTGGCGCTGTGCCTGGAGCGCGGCCCACAACTGATCGTCGGCCTGCTCGGTGTGCTCAAGGCGGGTGCCGGCTATGTACCACTGGATCCGGACTACCCGGCTGAACGCCTGGCCTACCAGTTGCAGGATTGCGCACCGAAAGCCGTGCTGGTGCAGGGCGCTACGGTTGGGCTGCTGAATAACTCGGCACTGCTGATCGATATGGATTCGCTGGGCGAGCAACCGTTGAGTAACCCTGAGGTTCAAGTCGCTGCGTCGAACCTGGCCTATGTGATCTACACCTCGGGTTCCACCGGGCTGCCCAAAGGCGTACAGGTGGAGCACGGCAACGTCAGCCGCCTGTTCAGCGCCACCCAGGCGCAGTTCAATTTCGACACCAGCGACGTATGGACTCTGTTCCACTCGGTGGCCTTCGACTTTTCGGTCTGGGAAATCTGGGGTGCCCTGGCTCACGGTGGCGAGCTGGTGATCGTGCCCTATGCCGTCAGCCGCTCGCCGCAGGAGTTCTACGAACTGCTCTGCGAGCGTGGCGTTACGGTGTTGAACCAGACTCCAAGTGCCTTCCGTTCGCTAATCGCCGCGCAGGCCAGCAGTGAACGGTCGCACTCGCTACGCCAGGTGATCTTCGGCGGTGAGGCGCTGGATACCGCGCTGCTCAAACCCTGGTACGCGCAAGTGCGCAATGCCGGTACGCAACTGGTGAACATGTACGGCATCACCGAAACCACGGTGCATGTGACCTATCGTGCCCTGACGCCAGCCGATGCCCAGGCCGGTGTGAGCCCGATCGGCCAGGCCCTGGCCGACCTGAGCATCTACGTGCTGGACGCCAACCGCGAACCGCTGCCGGAAGGGGTGATCGGCGAGCTGTACGTCGGCGGTGCCGGTGTGGCGCGCGGTTACCTGAATCGCCCTGAGCTGAACGCCGAACGCTTCATTCAACATCCGACCTTGGGCCGCCTGTATCGCACCGGCGACCTGGCGCGCTGGTCGCTGGACGGCGAGCTGCAGTACCTGGGCCGTAACGACGACCAGGTGAAGATCCGTGGTTTCCGTATCGAGCTGGGCGAGATCGAGGCGCAGCTACAGACCTGCGCTGGGGTGAGCGAAGCGGTGGTCATCGCCCGCGAGGATGTGCCCGGCGACAAACGCCTGGTGGCCTATGTGATGGGCGAGGGCGAGCTGGACGCGGCCAACCTGCGCAGCCAGTTGCAGACGCGTCTGGCCGAACATTTGCTGCCGGCTGCCTATGTGGTGATGCAGCAGTGGCCACTCACCGCCAACGGCAAACTGGATCGCAAGGCGCTACCGGCCCCGGATGCCGAGGCGCTGGCGCGGCGCAGCTATGAAGCGCCGCAAGGCGAGATGGAGGAAAAACTCGCGCAGATCTGGCAAGACCTGCTGGGTGTCGAGCGGGTGAGCCGTCACGATCACTTCTTCGAGCTGGGCGGCCACTCGCTGCTGGCGGTGAAACTGATCGAACGCCTGCGCCAGCAGGGTCTGAGCGCCGATGTGCGGGTGCTGTTCAACCAGCCGACCCTGGCCGCGTTGGCGGCTGCGGTGGGTGAGCAGGAGCAGTTGAGCGTACCGGCCAACCTGATCCCTGAGGGTTGCACGCAGATCACCCCGGAGCTGCTGCCGCTGATCGAGCTGGATCAGGCGAGCATCCAGCGTATCGTCGACAGCGTGCCCGGCGGCGCGGCCAACGTGCAGGATATCTACCCGCTGGCACCGCTGCAGGAAGGCATTCTCTACCATCACCTGGCCGCCAGCGAAGGCGACCCCTACGTGCTACAGGTGCTGTTCGCCTTCGATAGCGAACAGCAGGTCGAGCGTTTCGCCCAGGCCTTGCAGCAGGTGGTGCAACGCCATGACATCCTGCGCACCGCGGTGCTGTGGGACGGGCTGGAGCAACCGGTGCAGGTGGTCTGGCGCGAGGCCAGCCTGAGTGTCGAACGGATCCAGCTGGAAGCGTCTGCAGGCGATGCTCTGCAAGCCCTTCGTGACCGTTTCGACCCACGGCAATTGCGCCTCGATCTGGCGCAGGCGCCGCTGATGCGCCTGGCCTGTGCCGCCGACGCGGCCAATGGCCGCTGGCTGGGCGTGCTGCTGTTCCATCACCTGGTGCTGGATCACACCGCCGTCGAGGTGGTGGTGCAGGAAATGCAGGCCTGCCTGCAAGGCCAGGCCGAGCAATTGAGTGCACCGGTGCCGTATCGCAACCATGTGGCCCAGGCTCGGGCGGGTTTGGGGTATGCAGCCCATGAGGCCTTCTTTACCGAGATGCTGGGTGATATCGACGCGCCCACGCTGCCGCTCGGCCTGGCCGATGTGCAGGGTGACGGGCGCGGTATCGAGGAAGCGCATCTGCCACTGGCGGCGGAGCTGAGCCAACGCCTGCGGGCTCAGGCGCGACAGGCGGGCGTCAGCGTCGCCAGCCTGGCGCATCTGGCCTGGGGGGCGATGGTCGGCGCCCTGGCCGGGCGCGAAGAAGTGGTGTTCGGCACCGTGCTGATGGGCCGTCTGCACGGCGGCACCGGCAGTGAGCGGGCGCTGGGCATGTTCATCAACACCTTGCCGCTGCGCCTGAGCCTGGGCCAGCACAGCGTTAAGGACACGCTGCGCCAGGCCCACCAACGGGTCTCTGCACTGCTCAGGCACGAGCACGCGTCCCTGTCGCAAGCCTTGCGTTGCAGCGGCCTGCCCAGCGGCGCAACGCTGTTCAGCGCCTTGCTCAACTACCGCCATAGCGCCAGCGATGCGCCCACGGCGCAGGCCACCGAGGCCTGGCAGGGCATCCAGACCCTGGACATGGAAGAGCGTACCAACTACCCGCTGGCGATGAACGTCGATGACCTGGGCGAGGACCTGGTACTCAATGCCCAGGCCGTGCCGGCGATTGGCGCCGAACGGCTGTGTCAGTACTTGCAGACGGCCTTGCACAACCTGGTGCAGGCGCTGGAGCAGGCACCGCAAACGCCGATGAACCGCCTGAGCGTGCTGCCTGCGGGCGAGCGCGAACAGTTGCTGGAGCAGTTCAATGCCACGGCCATGAGCTACCCCGAGCAGCAGACCCTGCAAGGGCTGTTCGAGGAACAGGCAGCCCGCACACCGACTGCATCGGCTGTGGTGCATGGCGACACCGTCCTGAGTTACGCCGAACTCAACGCCCGCGCCAACGTACTGGCCCAGCATCTGATTGCCCTGGGCGTGATACCGGATGCGAGCGTCGGTATTTGCCTGGAGCGCAGCCCCTCGATGCTGGTGGCCATGCTCGCCGTACTCAAGGCCGGCGGTGCCTATGTGCCGCTGGATCCGAATTACCCGGCCGAACGTATCGCCTATATGCTGCAAGACAGCGAACCAGCGGCGGTGATTGGCCAGGACGCCACCCTGGCGCTGCTTGGCGAGCGATCGGTGGTAAATCTCGATGGCTTCGATTGGATCTGCGATGTACAGGGCAACCCGGTGGTGCCGGGCCTTACGTCGGCGAATCTGGCCTACCTGATCTACACCTCCGGCTCCACCGGCTTGCCGAAAGGCGTGATGATCGAGCACCGCAACGCGGTGAACTTCCTCACCTGGGCACAGCAGGCCTTCGAGCCGGAAGTGCTGCAGAACACGCTGTTCTCCACCTCACTGAACTTCGATCTGGCGGTGTACGAGTGCTTTGCGCCGCTGACCATTGGTGGTTGCGTGCATGTGGTCGAGAACGCCCTGGCGGCACGCGAGGCGAATGTCAGCCTGATCAATACCGTGCCGTCCGCACTTAAAGCACTGCTGGAATCCGGTGGCCTGAACGAAGGCGTGCATACCGTCAACGTCGCCGGCGAAGCCCTCAAAGGCTCACTGGTGGAAAAACTCTTCGCTGAAACCTCGGTGCAGCGTTTGTGCAACCTCTACGGCCCATCGGAAACCACCACCTATTCCAGTTGGGTGGCCATGGATCGTGCCGATGGCTTTGCCGCGCACATCGGCAAGCCGGTGGGCAACACGCAGTTCTACCTGCTCGACGAGCACCGTCAGCCGGTGCCGCTGGGTGTAGCGGGCGAGCTATATATCGGCGGCGCCGGTGTCGCCCGTGGCTACCTGAACCGTGACGATCTGACCGCCGAGCGATTCCTGGCCGATCCGTTCAGTGCTGAAGCGGGCGCGCGCATGTACCGCACTGGCGACCTGGCGCGCTGGCTGGCGGATGGCAACCTGGAATACCTGGGGCGTAACGACGACCAGGTGAAGATCCGCGGCTTCCGTATCGAGCTGGGCGAAATCGAAGCGCGCCTGGCGGCTTTCGACGGTGTTCAGGATGCCGTGGTCATGGCTCGTGAAGACGTGCCGGGCGATCTGCGTCTGGTGGCGTACTACACCGGTGCCGAGCAACTGGATATCCAGAACCTGCGTGAGCATCTGCAAGGCCAGTTGCCGGAATACATGGTGCCTGCCGCGTATGTCTATCTGGACGCACTGCCACTCACGCCCAACGGCAAGCTGGACCGCAAGGCCTTGCCGGTGCCAGGCATGCAAGCCTTCGTCAATCAGGCCTACGAGGCTCCGCAAGGGCCGATCGAGACCGCTCTGGCGCAACTCTGGCAGCAACTGCTGGGGGTAGAGCAGGTCAGCCGTCACGACAACTTCTTCGCGCTGGGCGGCCACTCGCTGCTAGCGGTGCGGCTGATCTCCCAGATGCGCCTGCTGCTGGGCGTCGAGTTGAGCCTGGCCGAGCTGTTCGCCCACAGCCAGCTAAGCGCGCTGGCCGGCCGTGTCAGCCTGGCTGGCCGCAGCCAGTTGCCGGCCATCGTGGCGACGCCGCGCGAAGGCGACCTGCCGTTGTCATTCGCTCAGCAGCGCTTGTGGCTGCTGGCTCAGGTGGAAGGCGCCAGTGCCGCGTATAACATGCCGGCCGCCGTGCGTTTGCAGGGCGCGTTGGACATCACTGCCCTGCAGGCCGCGCTGGCACGTCTCGTCGAACGTCACGAGGCGCTGCGCACCTGCTTCGTCGTTCAAGGCGCTGCGCAAGACCAGGATGCCTTGCCGGTGCAGCAGATCCTGCCTGCCGGGCAGGGCTTCGAGCTGGCCTGCACGGACCTCAGCCATGCCGTGGATGCCGAACAGCAGGCCCTGGCCCTGGCCGGCGAAGAGGCGCTGGCGCCGTTCGACCTGGCCAGCGGCCCGCTGATGCGGGCACGCCTGCTGCGCCTGGGCGAACAGGATCACGTGCTGCTGCTGACCCTGCACCACATCGTCGCCGACGGCTGGTCGATGGGGTTGCTGACCGCCGAGCTGTCGGCGCTGTACAGCGCGCTGCGCGCCGGCCAGCCGGATCCGTTGCCCGCCTTGACGGTGCAGTACGCCGACTACGCCCTGTGGCAGCGCCGCTGGCTGGGCGGTGATGGCCTGGCCGAGCAGAGCGCCTATTGGCAGGCGACCCTGAGCGACGCACCGGCGCTGCTGACACTGCCTACCGACCGGCCGCGTCCGGCGCGCCAGAGCAACGCTGGCGCGAGCCTGGGGCTGCGTCTTGGCAAACCCCTGACCCAGCAGCTCAAGGCGCTGAGCCAACGCCATGGCACCACGCTGTTCATGACCGTACTGGCGGCCTGGGGCGCCTTGCTGGGCCGCCTGGCCGGTCAGGACGACGTGGTGATCGGCACGCCGGTGGCCAACCGTGGCCGCGCCGAGCTGGAGCCGCTGATCGGCATGTTCGTCAACACCCTGGCGCTGCGCCTGGATCTGGCCAGCGCTGCGGATACCGCCACCTTGCTTGCGCACACCAGGCAACAGGTGCTAGCGGCCCAGGCGCACCAGGATCTGCCCTTCGAGCGGGTCGTGGAGGTGGTCAACCCACCACGCAGCCTGGCCCACAGCCCGGTGTTCCAGGCCATGCTCAGCTGGCAGGACTTCGCTGGCACGCAACTGACGATGGATGGCCTGGAATTGAGCCTGCTCGGGGTGCCGAGCCAGGTGGCCAAGTTCGACCTGACCCTGGATATCGGCGAGCTCGACGGCGAGCTGGTGGGCAGCCTGGAGTACGCCACCGCGCTGTTCGATGCCAGCACCGTGCAGCGCTACATCGATTACTTGCAGCGCCTGCTGCAGGGCATGGTCGAGCAGCCGCAAGCGCAGGTCGCCAGCCTGCCGTTGCTCAGCGAACAGGAGCATCAGCACCTGCTGGATGGTTTCAACGACACCGCCGTGGCCTACCCGAGCCATGTCACCATCCATGCGCTGTTCGAGCAACGCGCGGCCGCGCAGCCCGATGCGCTGGCCGTGCAGACTGCCGACCAGCAACTGACCTATGCGGAGCTCAACATTGCCGCCAACACGGTGGCGCAGCGCCTGATCGAGATGGGCGTGGGCCTGGATGATCGCGTCGGCCTGTACCTGCAACCCGGCATCGACGTGCTGGTCGGCATGCTCGGGGTGCTCAAGGCCGGTGCGGCCTACCTGCCACTGGACCCGACCTATCCGCCGGAGCGCCTCAACTACATGCTGCGCGACAGCGCGGCCAAGGTGCTGGTGAGCCAGCGCCAGCTGTACCAGCGCCTGCCGCTGGCCGAACTGCCACTGCTGGCCCTGGACGAGCCGCTGCCAGCGCATCCGGGCAACCCGGTGGTGGCGGGCCTGGGCAGCCGTAACCTGGCCTATGTGATCTACACCTCCGGCTCGACCGGCAACCCCAAGGGGGTGATGATCGAGCACCGTGGCCTGGTCAACTACAGCCTGGATGCCGCCCGCCTGTTCGGGCTGCACCCGAGCGACCGCGTGCTGCAGCAGAACTCGCTGAACTTCGACCTGTCGGTGGAGGAAATCTTCCCGGCGCTGATGGCCGGTGCCTGTGTGTTGCCGGTGCGCGAAATCTTCGCCAGCGACGGCCTGCCCGGCGCCGGTGTGCCAGGGCCGAGCATGGTGCACCTGACCGCCGCGCACTGGCACAGCCTGGTCGGCGACTGGCAGGCGCAGCCCACGCTGGCGGCGCAGGCCCTGGCCGGCGTGCGCCTGCTGAACGTGACCGGCGATGCCCTGGCGGCGCAGAAGCTCGAACAGTGGAACCGTTTGCGGCCAGCCCATACGCGCCTGGTCAATACCTATGGCCCTACCGAAGCCACGGTTTCCTGCACCGCCGCCATGCTCGACGAGGTGGCGCAGGGCAGTGTGGTGAGCATCGGCCAGCCGATGGCCAACACGCGTATCTACCTGCTCGACGCCTATCGCCAGCCAGTGCCGTTGGGCGTGGCCGGTGAGCTGTACATTGGCGGTGACGGCGTGGCGCGCGGTTACCTGAACCTGCCGCAGGTGAATGCCGAGCGCTTCCTCGCCGATCCGTTCAGCGCGGCGCCTGACGCGCGCATGTACCGCACCGGTGACCTGGCGCGCTACAGCGTCGATGGCAGCCTGCAGTACCTGGGGCGCAATGACTTCCAGGTCAAGGTGCGTGGCTTCCGTATCGAACTGGGCGAGATCGAGAAATGCCTGGCCGATTGCCAAGGCGTGAAAGAGGCCGCCGTGCTGACCCGTGACGTGCAGGGCGAGAAACGCCTGGTCGCCTATGTGGTGGCCCAGCCAGGGCAGGTGCTGCTGGCTGCGCAGTTGCGCCAGGCCCTGGCCGAGCAACTGGCCGAGTACATGCTGCCCAGCGCCTGGGTGATGCTCGATGCACTGCCGCTGACCGCCAACCGCAAGCTCGACCGCAGCGCGTTGCCGGCGCCTGAGCAATGGCAGGCGCATGAAAGCTATGAAGCGCCGGCCGACGCCACCGAGCAGGCGCTGGCCAACATCTGGGCCGATCTGCTGGATCTGCCCCAGGTTGGCCGCAACGAGCATTTCTTCGAGCGCGGCGGCCACTCGCTGCTGGCCATGCGCCTGTTGGCGCGGGTGCGTCAGCAACTGGGTGTGGAGATGGACCTGGCCGAAGTGTTCGCCCACCCAGTGCTGTCGGCGATGGCCCAGCGTCTGGCACAGGCGGCGCGGCACGAACAGCCGGCCATCGTGCCGGTGTCGCGGCAGCAGCCGTTGCCGCTGTCGTTCGCCCAGCAGCGCCTGTGGTTCCTGGCCCAGTTGGAAGGCGACAGCGCCGCCTACCACATCCCCAGCGGCCTGCGCCTGCGTGGGCCGTTGCAGGTGCCTGCACTGCGTGCCGCCCTGGATGCGTTGGTGGCGCGCCACGAAGCGCTGCGAACCACCTTCGTGCAACAGCAGGGGCAGGCGGTGGAGCAACGCATCGGCGCCGCCGACAGCGGCTTCAGCCTGCGCGAGCACAGCCTGCAGGGGCTGCCGGATGTCGAAACCGCCTTGGCGGTACTCGCAGCCGAAGAGGCGCGCGCACCGTTCGACCTGGAAAACGGCCCGCTTGCGCGTGGCCAGCTGGTACGCCTGGGCGACGACGATCACGCCCTGTTGCTGACCCTGCACCACATCATCGCTGACGGCTGGTCCACCGACCTGCTCAACGCGGAACTGGCTGCGCTGTACCTGGCCCATAGCGGGCAGGGCCAGCCCGCGCTGGCGCCGCTGCCGGTACAGTACGCCGACTACGCCGTGTGGCAGCGCAACTGGCTCACCGCCCAGGTGCTGCAACAGCAAAGCGGTTTCTGGCAGCAGGCACTGGCCGGCGCACCGGCCTTGCTCAGCCTGCCGACCGACTACCCACGGCCGGCCCAGCAGCGTTATGAAGGCGACGCCGTGGGCCTGGTGCTGGATCGCGAGCTGACCGAGCGCCTCAAGGCACTCAGCCAACGCCAGGGCTGCACCCTGTTCATGACCGTGCTCGCCGCCTGGGGCGTGGTTCTGAGCCGCCTGGCCGGGCAGGACGACGTGGTGATCGGCACGCCGGTGGCCAACCGTGGCCAAGTGGAACTCGAAGGGCTGATCGGCCTGTTCGTCAACACCCTGGCCCTGCGTCTGGATCTGAGCGGCGAACCCCGGGGCAGCGAGCTGCTGCAGCGCGTCAAGTCCTGCGTACTGGAAGCCCAGGCGCATCAGGATCTGCCGTTCGAGCAGGTGGTCGAGATGGTCAAACCGCCGCGCAGCCTGGCCCACAGCCCGCTGTTCCAGGCCATGTTCAGCTGGCAGGCGGCAAACCCTGCCGCTGCTAGCGCGGCGCCTGGCGAGCTGAGCCTGGAAGGACTGAGCCTGGGCAATCGCAGCGCCAAGTTCGACGTGCTGCTGGACATGGCCGAGATCGACGGCTGCCTGCATGGCTCGCTGGAGTACGCCACCGCGCTGTTCCAGCGCAGCAGCGCCGAACGTCACCTGGGCTATCTGGAGCGCGTGCTGCGTGCCCTGGCCGAAGACGCTCAGCAGGTGCCGACGCACCTGCCACTGGTCGACGCTGCCGAGCGCCAGTTGCTGCTGGAAGACTTCAACGCCACGGCCAAGGCCTACCCACAAGGACTGACCCTGCAGGCGGCATTCGAGGCACAGGTCGTGCGCACGCCACAGGCCACTGCGGTGGTCTGCGAAGCGCAGGCCTGGAGCTACGCCACCCTCAACGCGCAGGCCAACCGCATTGCCCACGCCTTGATCGGCCAGGGCATCGGCGCCGATGACCGCGTGGCGATCTGCTGTGAGCGCAGCCTGGAGATGGTCGCCGGCCTGCTGGGGATCCTCAAGGCCGGGGCCGCCTACGTGCCGCTGGATCCGGATTACCCGCACGAGCGCCTGGCCTACATGCTGGAAAACGCCAGCCCGGTGGCGGTGCTGGTGCAACCGGGACTCGAGACCTGCCTGCCCGATGCGGGCGTCACGCGCCTGCCGCTGGTATTGCAGGCCTTTGCCGAGCAGCCCGATAGCAACCCGCATCTGACCGATCATGCAGCGACGCATCTGGCCTATGTGATCTACACCTCCGGCTCCACCGGGCAGCCCAAAGGCGTGATGAACGAACACGCGGCGGTGATGAACCGCCTGCTGTGGATGCAGGACGCCTATCAGCTGAGCGAGCAGGACGTGGTGCTGCAGAAAACCCCGTTCAGCTTCGACGTTTCCGTGTGGGAGTTCTTCTGGCCGCTGTTCAATGGCGCACGGCTGGTGATGGCACGACCTGGCGGGCATCGCGAGCCGGACTACCTGTGCCGCTTGATCGAAGCCGAGGCGGTGACCACGCTGCACTTCGTGCCTTCGATGCTGGAACTGTTCCTGGCCCACGAAGGGCTGGAGCGCCTGACCTCGATACGCCAGGTGATGTGCAGCGGCGAGGCCCTGCCCGGGCATTGCGTGCGGCGCCTGCAGGCACGCCTGCCAGCGGTGGCGCTGCACAACCTGTACGGCCCGACCGAAGCGGCGGTGGATGTCACCGCCTGGGCCTGCAACGGCCCGGACGCCCCGGACAACACCCCGATCGGTCGCCCGGTGGCCAATACTCGCCTGTACCTGCTCGATCCCGTCGGCCAGCCGGTGCCGCTGGGCTGTACCGGTGAGCTGTACATCGGTGGTATGCAGGTCGCGCGTGGCTACCTGGGGCGTCCGGAGCTTACCGAAGAACGCTTCATGGCCGACCCCTTCAACCCGGCGCCGGGTGCTCGCATGTACCGCACCGGCGACCTGGGCCGCTACCTGGCCGACGGTACGCTGCTGTACCTGGGGCGCAACGACGACCAGGTGAAAATCCGCGGCTTCCGTATCGAGCTGGGTGAGGTGCAGGCCTGCCTGAACCGCCATCCGCAGATCCACGAGGCCGTGGTGGTGGCGCGCGAGGAGGCGGGCGGCAAACGCCTGGTGGCTTACTACACCCTGGCCCACAATGCGCAGGCACCCACAGCAGAAGGCTTGCGCGCATTCCTGGGCGGGCAATTGCCCGAGTACATGGTGCCGGTCGCCTATGTGGCGCTGGCCGAGCTGCCGCTGAGCGCCAACGGCAAGCTGGCGCGCAACGCGCTGCCGGCGCCGGAGGCCAGCCACTACAGCCAGCGCGAATACGTCGCGCCACAGGGCGAGCTGGAAACCACCCTGGCGCAGTTGTGGGCCGAGTTGCTGAATGTCGAGCAGGTAGGGCGGCATGACCACTTCTTCGAACTGGGTGGCCATTCGCTGCTGGCGGTGACCTTGATCGAGCGCATGCGTAAAGCGGGCCTCAATGCCGACGTGCGCGTGCTGTTCGGCCAGCCGACCCTGGCCGCCCTGGCGGGCGCCGTGGGGCAGGGCCAGGAGGTGGCCGTACCGGCCAACCTGATTCCGGCCGAGGGCTGCGAGCGCATCACCCCGGCGATGCTGCCGCTGGTGACGCTGAGCCAGGACGAGCTGGATCGGCTGCTGGACAAGGTGCCCGGCGGTGCGGCCAACGTGCAGGACATCTACCCGCTGGCGCCGTTGCAGGAAGGCATCCTTTACCATCACCTGTCGTCCGAGCAGGGTGATGCCTACTTGCAACAGGCGCTGTTCACCTTCGCCGATCATGACCGTATGCAGGCCTTCTGCGATGCCCTTCGCGGGGTGATCGCGCGGCACGACATTCTGCGCACGGCCGTGCATTGGCAAGGGCTTGGCGAGCCGCTGCAGGTGGTACTGCGCGACGCGGCGCTGCCGATGCAGGTGCTGGCACTGGATCCGCGTGAGGGTGACCTGGGCACGCAACTGCGTGAACGTTTCGACCCGCGTGTGACACGCCTCGATGTACGCCAGGCCCCCATGCTGCAGTGGGTATGTGCCTATGATGACGAGCAGCAGCGCTGGATCGGCCTGTTGCTGTTCCACCACCTGGTGCTCGACCACACGGCGCTGGACACCGTGCGCGAGGAAATGCAGGCCTGGCTGAGCGGTAACCAGGCGCAGTTGCCCGCGCCAGTGCCGTATCGCAACTACGTGGCCCAGGCCCGCCTGGGCTCCAGCGCCGAAAGTCATCAGCAGTTCTTCGAGGCCATGCTGGGCGAAGTCAGCCAGGCCACGCTGGCCTTCGGTATCGAAGACGTGGCCGTGGACGCCAGCACCCTCGAACAGGCGCGCCGTGTACTGCCCGAGGCACTGAACCTGCGTCTGCGAGCCTGTGCTCGCAGTGCCGGGGTGAGCCTGGCCAGCCTGGTGCACCTGGCCTGGGCGCGGGTGCTCAGCGTGCTCAGCGGGCAGCAGTCGGTGGTGTTCGGTACGGTGCTGATGGGCCGTCTGCAAGGCGGCGAGGGGGCCGACCGGACGCTCGGGCTGCTGATCAACACCCTGCCTCTGCGTCTTGAAGCCGGCGCCCTGGGCACCGAACAGGCACTGCGTGACGCGCATGCGGCGCTGGCCGCGCTGCTGGGCCACGAACATGCCTCACTGGCGCAGGCCTTGCGCTGCAGTGCAGTGCAGGCGCCGGCACCACTGTTCAATACGCTGCTCAACTTCCGCCACACGGCGCTGGGCGGCGACGCGCAGAGCAGTGATGCCTGGACGGGTATCGAGGGCCTGGGCGGCGAGGAGTGGAGCAACTACCCGATCGTGATGAGCGTCGACGACCTCGGCGAAGGGCTGATGCTCAGCGCCCAGGCCTTGCCCCAGGCGGGCGCCGAACGTCTGTGCCAGTACCTGGAACATTGCCTCGAAGGGCTGGCCGAAGCGCTGCAGCATGCGCCGACGCAACCCGTGCACGATGTGCCGTTACTGCCGCTGGCCGAGCGTCATCAACTGCTGCTGGGCTTCAACCAGACGCAGGCCGACTACCCCGGCGAGCAGCCGCTGCACCGGCTGTTCGCTGCCATGGTGGCGCGCCAGCCGGAGGCCGTGGCCGTGGAGCACAATGGCCAGCTCACCCGCTACCGCGAACTCGATCAGCAGGCCAACGCCCTGGCGGCGCGCCTGCGCAGCGAAGGTGTCGGCCCGGGCGACCGTGTG
The DNA here is from genome assembly GCF_052156495.1 of Pseudomonas sp. NCHU5216. Classification (NCBI taxonomy): domain Bacteria; kingdom Pseudomonadati; phylum Pseudomonadota; class Gammaproteobacteria; order Pseudomonadales; family Pseudomonadaceae; genus Pseudomonas; species Pseudomonas sp. NCHU5216. Next base: position 31,367 of record NZ_JBQLIX010000011.1, read on the forward strand.
GCGCTGCTGCTGGATCGCTCGCTGCACTGGCTGGTCAGCGCCCTGGCAGTGCTCAAGTGTGGCGCAGCCTATGTTCCGCTCGACCGCCATGCACCGCAGGCCCGCCAGCAGGCGATCCTGCAGGACAGCGGGGCGCTGCTGACCCTGAGCGTGGCTGGCCACGAGCTGCCCGCCGGCAGCCGCTGGCTGGATGTCACGCAAGACAGCGGCGCGCCGCAGGATTACCTCGAGCCGCAAGGGGTCGACGGCGACTCGGCGGCTTATGTGCTGTACACCTCAGGCTCGACCGGCACGCCCAAGGGCGTGGTGGCGCCACAGCGGGGTGTCAGCCGCCTGGTGCTGAACAATGGCTTCATGGCGTTCTCGCCGGATGATCGGGTGGCGTTTGCCTCCAACCCGGCGTTCGATGCCAGCACCCTGGAAGTCTGGGGGGCGCTGCTCAACGGCGGGCGGGTGGTGGTGATCGACCACGACTGCCTGCTGGCGCCCGAACGACTGGCGCAGGCGCTGACTGAGCAGCAGGTGTCGGTGCTGTTCCTCACCACGGCAGTGTTCAACCAGTACGTGAGCCTGATCGGCGCGGCGCTGGCCGGCGTGCGCGTACTGCTCAGCGGTGGCGAGCGGGCCGATGTGGCGGTGTTCCGCACGATGCGCAACCTGGCGCCGAGCCAGACCCTGATCCACGCCTACGGCCCGACCGAAACCACGACCTTCGCCACCACCCATCTCGTCACGGAGGTGGCACCGGAGGCCGTGAGCCTGCCGATTGGTCGGCCGCTGTCGAACACTCAGGTGTATGTGCTCGATGAGCGCCAACAGCCGGTGCCGGTGGGCGTGGCCGGGGAAATCTGCATTGGCGGTGATGGTGTGGCCCTGGGCTACCTGAACCGGCCGCAGCTCAGCGCCGCGGCATTCATTGCCGACCCGTTCAGCGAGCAGCCCGGCGCACGCCTGTACCGCAGCGGCGACCTGGGCTGCTGGGGGGCCGACGGCAGCCTGCATTACCTGGGGCGCGCCGACCAGCAGATCAAACTGCGTGGCTATCGCATCGAGCTGGGTGAAATCCAGGCCCGCCTGGCTATCCATGACGCCGTCGAACAGGCCACCGTCCAGGTGTTGCAACGTGAGGGGGGCGATCGGCAACTGGTGGCCTGGTTCACCAGCCAGCAGGCACCCACCCCGGCGCAATTGCGTGAGCACATGCGCGCTGCGTTGCCCGACTACATGGTGCCGGCCGCCTATGTGCAGGTGGCGGCCTTGCCGCACACCGCCAACGGCAAGCTCGACGTCGCCGCCTTGCCGGCACCGGCCGAGCCGGCCTTCAGCGGCCAGGGCTACGAGGCGCCGGCCGAAGGGCTGGAGAGCACCCTGGCGACGCTGTGGGCACAGGTACTGGGGGCCGAGCGCATTGGCCGCCACGAACGCTTCTTCGAAGCGGGCGGGCATTCGTTGCTCGCTGTGCGCCTGGTCGGTGCACTGGCCCAGGCGGATCTGCAAGTGAGCCTGGCCGAGGTGTTCGAACATGACAGCGTGGCGGCCATGGCCCGCCACTTACGCCTGCGCGTGGCACAGGCGCCGGCCATAGAGGGGGCAATAAAGGTGCGTAGTGGTGGTAATCAGGCGGCACTGTTCCTGGTGCACGAATTCAGCGGGCTGGATCTGTACTTCCCGGTACTGGGCAAGCACATCGGCGCGGACGTGCCGGTCTATGGCCTGCCGGCGCAGCCTTGGGGCGAGGCACCGCTGCAAACCCTGGAATGCATGGCCAGCCGCCTGATCGGGCTGATGCGCGAGGTGCAGCCGCAAGGCCCTTACCGGCTCGCCGGCTGGTCGTTCGGCGGCATCCTGGCCTATGAAATGGCCAACCAGCTATTGGCGCAGAACCAGCAGGTGGCCTTCCTGGGCCTGCTCGACAGCTATTACCCACGCCTGGTCGACCAGGGGCGGGCGCGCTGGAGCGGTCCTGCGGCCCTGGGCATTCACCTGCTGGACCGCTGCGAAGTGTTCCTGGCGGCGACCACCCAGGATGCCACCGAGCAGGCGCGCACCCGACAGGCCCTGGATGCTGGCAAGGTGCTGGCCCAGCAGGCTGACTTCGAGCAGACCCTGGCCTTCTGCACGCAGCAGCGCCTGTTGCCACCGGCGCTGGTCGAGCTCGATGAGCAGGCCCTGCGGCATTACCTGGCCAGGGAAGTAGCCCACGGCCACGGACTGGCGCATTACCGGCCGTATCCGTTGCCGCTGGCGGTGCACCTGTTCGTGGCCGCCGAACGTGCCGCCGATGCCCCGGCCCATGACGGCTGGCTGGGCTGGGACACCCTGTTGCCGCGCAACCAGCTACTTCGCGTCGAAGTGCCGGGCGACCACCAGAGCATGATGCTGACGCCGCAGGTTGAGGCGCTGGGCGCGGCCATCGACGCGGCCATGGCGAGCGCGCCGCAGCCGACCCCGGCGGCGCCGTTCCAGCCACTGTTGACGATCCAGTCGGGCCAGCCAGGCCAGGTGCCGGTGTTCTGTGTGCCGGGGGCCGGTGACAGCGTGACCGGGTTCATCGAGCTGGCCGGCGCACTGGGTGCGCAGTGGCCCTTGCACGGTCTGCAACCGCGCGGCCTGGACGGCGTCAGCGTGCCGTTCGGGACGGTGGAAACCGCTGCCACGGCCTACCTCACGGCGGTCGCTACGGTACAGCCGAATGGCCCGGTGCATCTGATCGGGCACTCCTTCGGTGGCTGGGTGGCCTACGAAATGGCCCTGCGCCTGCAAGCGCAGGGTCGCGAGGTGGCTTCGCTGACCCTGATCGACAGTGAAGCGCCCGGCGGCAACGGTGTGGTCGGGCGGCCCTATACCCAGACCCAGGCCCTGCGGCGCCTGATCGAGGCGATTCAGCTGGCCAGCGGCAAGGCACTGGGCATCGACCCGGCGCAACTGGAAGCCGCCGATGACCTGCAGCAGATGCGCCTGCTGCACGCGGGCATGGTGAGCGCCGGGATTCTGCCGGCGCGCTCACCGGCTACAGCCATGGAGGGGCCGATGCGTGCCTTCGCCACGGCGCTGCGCACCCGCTATCAGCCGAGCCAGAGCTATGACGGTCCGGTACGCCTGGTACTGGCCGAAGACCCCACCCTCGACAGCGCGCACAACCTGCGTGAACAACAGGCGATGCGGGACGGTTGGGCGGCGCGGGTGCCGAAGCTGACGGTATGGCACGGGCCGGGCAACCATTTCACCATGCTCAAGGGCGCCCATGTGCTGCGCCTGGCGCAGTGGTGGCGGGAGGGGCTTGAACAGTAAGGCGTTGCTACCTGGGCCCGGCCGCCGGCCGGGCACGTTCTCACACAAGCATGGTTCGATATGGCTAAGTTCAAATACCGAAAGAGCATCATCCTCACCGCCTTGCTGGTCATTGGCGGCCTGGTCTATGCCAGCACGCGCTCGGAAGAGAGCGCGCCGCAATACCTGACCGCACGGGCGGAGCGAGGTGACATCGAGAACTCGGTGCTGGCCACCGGCATTCTGCAGGGGGTCAAGCAGGTGGATGTCGGTGCCCAGGTTTCCGGGCAGCTGAAAAGCCTCAAGGTCAAGCTGGGCGACGAGGTGAAGAAGGGCCAGTGGCTGGCCGAGATCGACCCAGTGGTGCTGCGCAACTCGCTGCGCCAGGCGCAGGTGAATGCCCAGGAACTGGCGGCCAGGCGCGAGGCGACGCGCGCACAACTGGCCATGGCCAAGGCGGACTATGAGCGCGCACAGCGGCTGCTGCCCACCGAAGCGGTATCGAGGAAAGACTACGAAGCCGCCAGGTCCGAATTCCAGGTACAGCGCGCCAACCTGCACGTCCTGGATGCGCAGTTGCAGGATGCCAAGATCCAGATCGAAACCGCCCAGGTGAACCTCGACTACACGCGCATCAACGCGCCCATCGACGGTACGGTGGTGGGCATCGTCACCCAGGAGGGCCAGACCGTGATCGCCCAGCAACTGGCGCCGGTACTGCTCAAGCTCGCCGACCTGAGCACCATGACGGTCAAGGCCCAGGTCTCGGAGGCCGATGTGATCCACATCAAGCCGGGCCAGGAGGTGTACTTCACCATTCTGGGCGAGCCCGACAAACGCTATCACGCCACGCTGCGCGGTATCGAACCGGCGCCGCAGAACTTCCTGGAAACCCAGGCCAACAGCAGTTCTCGGCAGAACACCGCGGTGTTCTACAACGCGCTGTTCGACGTGCCGAACCCCGAGCAACGCCTGCGTATCTCGATGACCGCGCAGGTGCATATCGTGCTCGACAAGGCCCGCAACGTGCTCAGCGTGCCGGTGGCGGCATTGGGCGCACAGGGAGAGGATGGCCTTTATGAAGTACGGGTACTCGATGCCCAGGGCAAGCCGCAGACCCGCCAGGTGCGCACCGGCATCAACAACTATGTGCGGGTGCAGATCGAACAGGGCCTGGAGGAGGGTGACCAGGTGGTGATCGGCGAGGCAACGCCAGATACCGCGATCGCCAGCACGGCAGGGGGTGGCGCATGAGCGAGCCGCTGCTGGAACTGCGTGGCGTCACCCGGCGCTTCAGCGGTGGCGACACGGACTTCATCGCCCTGGACAACATCGACCTGACGGTGCAGCCCGGTGAGCTGGTGGCCATCGTCGGCGCTTCCGGGTCAGGCAAATCGACCCTGATGAACGTGCTCGGCTGCCTGGATCGCGCCGACGAGGGCAGCTACAAGGTGGGCGGCCGCGAGGTTCACAGCCTGGCCAACGATGAGTTGGCGGCGCTGCGCCGTGAGCATTTTGGTTTCATCTTCCAGCGTTACCACCTGCTCGGCCACCTCAGTGCGGTCAACAACGTCGAGATGCCGGCCATCTATGCCGGGGTGAGCGAGACCGCGCGTACCGATCGTGCCGAGGCACTGCTCAACCGCCTGGGGCTCGGCGGGCACCTGGCCAATCGGCCCAATCAACTGTCGGGTGGCCAGCAGCAGCGGGTGAGCATCGCCCGGGCGTTGATCAACGGTGGCGAGATCATCCTTGCCGACGAACCGACCGGTGCCCTGGACACGGCCAGCGGCCGGGAAGTGATGAATATCCTGCTGGAGCTCAATGCTGCCGGGCGCACAGTGATTCTGGTCACCCACGATGAGAAGGTCGCGGCGCATGCCCGGCGTATCATCGAGATCAGCGACGGGCGTATCGTCGCCGACCGCATCAACCCCGAGCCGATCCAGGCCCAGGCCCCGCAGCCCCAGGCGCTGCCCGACAAGAATCGGCGCAGCAGTCGGCTGATCGCGCGCCTGGAGCTGTTCCGCGAAGCCTTCAGCATGGCCTGGATCGCACTGGTTTCCCACCGCATGCGTACCTTGCTGACCATGCTGGGGATCATCATCGGCATCACCTCGGTGGTGTCGATCGTTGCCGTCGGCGAGGGCGCCAAGCGTTATGTACTCAACGACATCGCGGCGATCGGCAGCACCACCATCGAAGTGTTTCCCGGCACTGACTGGGGCGACAGTCGCTCGGCATCGATCGAAACCCTGTCGTTGGGTGACGTGGCGGCGCTGGCGAACGAGTACTACATCGACAGCGCCACGCCCAACGTCGGTCGCAACCTGCTGCTGCGCTATCGCAATCAGGATCTGACCGCGACGGTGAACGGCGTGGGCGACAACTACTTCCGCGTGCGCGGCATCAAGCTGGGCGAGGGGGTAGGGTTCACTGCACAGGACAGCCGACGCCAGGCCCAGGTGGTGGTGATCGACCACAACACCCGAGATCGGCTGTTCCCCAAAGGCACTAACCCGCTGGGCCAGGTGATTCTGGTCGACAACCTGCCGTGCACGGTGATCGGCGTGACCGAAGACAAGAAAAGCGTGTTCGTCACCAGCAAGAACCTCAACGTGTGGATGCCCTATGAAACCGCCTCGGGGCGCCTGTTGGGCCAGCGTTACCTGGACAGCATTACCGTGCGGGTCAAGGACGGCCAGCCCAGCAAGTTGGTCGAGGAGAAGGTCACCAAGTTGCTGGAGCAGCGCCACGGCACCAAGGACTTCTTCACCTACAACCTCGACACCATCCTGCAGACGGTGCAGAAGACCAGCCAGTCGCTGGCGCTGCTGTTGTCGCTGATCGCGATCATCTCGCTGGTGGTGGGCGGGATCGGCGTGATGAACATCATGCTGGTGTCGGTGACCGAGCGGACCCGCGAGATCGGTATCCGCATGGCGGTGGGCGCGCGGGCCTCGGACATTCGCCAGCAGTTCCTCGTCGAGGCGGTGATGGTCTGCCTGCTGGGCGGGGTGATCGGCATCGGCTTGTCGTTCGCGATCGGCTACCTGTTCTCGCTGGTGGTGAAAGAGTGGCAGATGGTCTTCTCGCTGGGCTCGATCATCACTGCGTTCCTGTGCTCGACCCTGATCGGCGTGGTGTTCGGTTTCGTGCCGGCACGCAATGCGGCGCGCCTGGACCCGATCAACGCGTTGGCGCGGGATTGATTGGCCGAAACCGGTAGCCGCTCCGCGCATAGGAGCGGCTTCAGCAGCGAGGACTGCAAACCCTTCATTGCCAGATGCGCGGGCTTGCCCGGCCTTTTGCGGCTGAATTCGCAAGCGGAGGAGGGGGGGGACAGGGAGCTTCAAGGTGGTGGCAGAACGGCTGAATCCAGCCGGCCTGCCACCACCTTGAATAGGTATCCGCAAAGGCCGATCAGGCGCCCCGCAGCAATTGGATGTTTTCTGCCGGGTCACTGGCATGCAGCCAGCGCAACAGGGCGCGGCGGCCATTGATGCTCATCTTCACCGCGGCACGCTTGAAATAGCTCTCCACGGTGCTGACCTTCAGCGCCAGGCGCTCGGCCAGCTCTGGCACCGTATGCCCCGCCAGCAGACCGATGCACACTTCGGTTTCACGCTCGGAAAGTTGCAGCTCGCAGGCGCACAAGCGCTCCTGGAAACGCTCGCGCAGGCCATTGAGGGCGGGAACCTGCGGAGTGCGACCATGCAGTGCCGTGACATTACCGGTGGACGGCGTGATGCTTGCGATGTGTTCTTCGATGATCGGCAGCAGCATCAGTGCCAGGTCTTTGAGCTTGGCACGCTCCTGGGCCGTGAAGGGTTCGCATGAGACATTGCGGAATACCGAAATCACGCAGCGATGACCATTCTTTTGCTGGTAGGACGCCAGATGCATCTGGCAATGCCCAGGAACCTTTACCAGCTCAATATCGGCCCGGCCCGCCATGACCCGAGCGTTGTCGCTGGCGCTTGCGTAAAGTTGCGCCGCCTTGAGTTGTTCCAGGCTCAGCACGATGGGTTCGGGAGGTGGGGCGTTATGAAGCGAAGCGTTGCCGATGCAGTTTCGGGGTACCGGGCCGGCTACCGGGATACCGGAGCTGGTTCGGTATTGGCTGACGTGCGTCACGTCCACTGGTAGCAAGGTATTGATCAGATCGTGAAGCAACCGTGTGAAATGTCGACTACCGGTGCCAGCAATCACTTTTCCCAAGTGCGGAAAGAGCTGTTGGATGTTCATCAAATCTCCCTTCTAAATTCGATAACCATGACTCAATAATCGAATTGAGTAATACCATTGCAATAAAAAGGCATTAATGAGCTCAGGCGAAAAAGGCGTGTGATTTTTAAGAAGGGGGGAGGCACTACGGCGATGAATTATTGGGCATAACCCTGATCTCCTGGATTCGACAGGCAGTTAACGCGTACAAAGCAAAGAGTTATTTGAATAGGGCTAAATGCTATCACTTACCGAGAAGACCAAGTTTGGATTCAAGGTCAGTGAGGCTGACATTATCTAGCACTACCACCGATATTTCTTCATCCCAGCTCACATTTTGTAGTCGGCCCGGACGTTGAAAATATTGACATCAATATGCTATCGCTTAAAACCGCATCCTTAAGTCTGCATCCATATAGCAATAGATATTTGTTTTTCAGCGACTTTTGCAACATGAAAAGCGACCACGAACAGCATGAAAAGCGACCACAAACAGTTGTTTGATTACACCAAACGCTTGTTTGAACTTAGCTAACAAGCGTTTGAATATGGCAAACGGCTGTTTGAATAAAATGACGCAGATGGATAATGGAAGCACCCGATAAAAAATCGACTTCGGTGGCTGCCGGTTTTGAAAGTGGTCATCTGATCAAAAGCACTCAGATCACCCGCTTGTTTCTCCGTTTCTGGCCTCCAGCCTGCGGAGGCCATTGCCTTCCTTGCTCTTGGTCGAACTGGCGCATGAATCAGCGTGGCGTCGACAATGGTGCCCTGGAGTAATGACTGTCCTCGGTCGCCCGAGGTCGCCATTGATGACACCAAGAATGCCGGCAGCCAGCTTATTCTTCTCCAGCAGTCGATGGAAATTGAGTCATGCGAAGATCATCTGTTTCATTGGGCTATCATCCAGGGGCTACCAGGCCGAGTGTTTCACCTGGTTCTGGAAGTTACATTCAGCGTTTCCCTAAGTAACCGCTCGATAAATCTATAACGCCCGGGGCGGCTGCCAATCGCCCCCCAGAGCCTTGTAAAGGTTGACCTCGGCTGTTAGCTGAGCGAGGCGAACATCAATCAACGAACTTTGCGAACTGTACAAAGAGCGTTGGGCATCCAGGAAAGTCAAGCTGCTGTCGAGTCCCTCTCGATAACGTGATTCGGCGAGCCGGTAGTACTTCTCGCTGGCCTTGACCAGTTCAAGCTGGGCGCTGACTTGTTGTCGGTAAGTCTGACGCGCGGCCAAACCATCGGACACTTCCTGAAACGCGGTCTGAATACTTTTCTCGTATCGCGCGACGCCCATGTCTTTCTGGATCTTGGCGTAATCGAGGCTGGCGCGCAGATTGCCGGCATTGAACAGCGGGATGTTGATCTGCGGCTGGAAGGTCCAGGCTTTGGAGCCTGCCTTGAACAACCCGGACAGCTCGCTGCTGGCCGTGCCGCCATTGGCGGTGAGGGTGATGCTAGGAAAGAACGCCGCCCGTGCGGCACCGATGTTGGCATCGGCCGCCCTGAGCTGGTGCTCGGCCTGCAGGATGTCCGGTCGGCGTTGCAGCAACTGCGAGGGCAGGCCGGCCGGCATCTGGGCGATCAGGCCATCACTGATTGGCTCGCTAGGGACGGTTACCTGTACGGGGGCGCCGGTGAGCAGTTGCAGGTTGTTCTGACCTTGCTCCACTTGTCGCTGATATTGCGCCACCCGTGCCCGGCCCCCCTCAACCTGGGTGCTGGCCTGGCTCTGGGCCAGGGCCGTGGCACCTCCGGCACTGAGCTGCTGAGTGGTCAGTAGCAGGCTCTTTTCGTAGGTCTCCAGGGTCTGTCGTGCCAGCGCCAGTTGTTCCTGGTCTGCCCGCCAGGTCAGATAAGCCGTGGCAACGTTGCCGATCAGGCTCAGCCGGGTGCTGCGCTGGGCCTGTTCCTGGGCCAGATACTGCTCAATCTTTTCCTGGCTCAGGCTGCGGTTGCGGCCGAACAGATCCAGTTCGTATGCGCTGATTCCCAGCCCGACCGAGTAATTGCCCCCTGTACTGCGTACCCCCAAAGGGGACAGATCCGGCGGTACGCTCTGGCGGGTGCCGGAAGCTTGCACTAAAACGCTGGGAAACAGCGCACTGCGCTGGATGCGGTATTGCGCCTGAAAGGCCTGCATATTGAGCAGTGCAACACGCAGATCACGATTGTTGGCCATTGCCGTGTCCAGTAGCTGCACCAGCGCCGGGTCGCGGAACACATCCTGCCAGCCGTATCCCGTTGCGTCGCCAGGACTCAGCGCTGCGCTGCTCTGAGCGTAGGTTTCAGGCACTGGTGAAGCAGGGCGATGGTAATCGGGAATCAGTGAGCAACCGCTGAGCAATGCGAGCGTCAGCCAAGCGGGGGAATAGCGAAACATGGGCACAACCTTTTCTGAACTACCTGCGAGCTTCGGTCAATGAAGGAGGCTTGGTAGCGGCGCTCAACCGCCCTGGCTCATTCCGATCATCCATTTGACCAGTCCGTGACGTCCCTTCACTCCCAGTTTGGCAGCCGCACGCTTCAAATAGGTTTCAATGGAGCTGTTTTTCACATGAAGTTTTTCAGCCATTTCCGGGACTGTGGCGCCGGCCAGCAAACCCAGGCAGATCTCGCGCTCACGCATCGATAGCTGAGTATCGGTGAGTTTGAGCTTCTCGTTGAAGTTGCGTTGCAGCTCTCGCCCTCCGGAAGTGTCGGGCGTCATCTGCGGCAGGTCACAGAGTTCCCGGGTCGCCTGGGCATGACGTTCGAGCAAGGGCAACAGCGTTTCTGAGAAATTTTTCAGAAACGAAAGCTCATGAATGGAGAAGTCTTTCTGCGGGGTATGGCGGTGTAGAGAAATCAGCCAGTAACGGTTGGACTTTCTGGAGGCGACGTTACAACACCAGGCATCAAGGCAGGGAGTCGGCTCCTTGATCATCGCGTTGGGGTACTTGTTATGTATGAGCGGGGCTTCTTCAGATTCGAGCAAGCGCCCCAGTAGCCAATCATGATCCTGTGGGCAAGTTCCAGAGACGGCTGGCGCAGTGCCGATAAGCCAGGTGTTGATCACCTTGCGCTCGTTTTCATCAATGGTCCATTCACTGATCTGGGTCAGATCAATGGGCACCGAATCATTAATCAGGTCGTGCATATGAGACACGAACTCATGGCTGCCTACACTTGATATCAAGCGCCCCAAGGCCAAGAAGTAGGCGGAACGCTTACCTGTTTCCTGTAGCTTGGAATTCATCGTTCCCTCTCGTCACAGGCTCCGGTACACCGCTGTCCGTAGCGCTTTACATTAAACGTCTACAGTGCCGAGCCATGCAGTGATTCGGCCATCTGATGCGTCGAAACTACAGAGTGAACCAAGGGGTGTCTGTCGCCGAAAACAGGGACAAAAGCTTATAGTCAATCCGCCAGTATCCTGCTAACTCCAGGACTTGTCCCGGTTTAAGGGGACAGGCGCCAAACCGAGCTCAGGCCTAGAGTAAATGGACTATTAGAAGAGTTTCACCGACTTTTTGTGCCCGAGCGTAATTCTGCGGGACGGCCAATTAAGGTTGGCTTTCTCGAGGCTGCAGTATGACTTGTACAGCCAGATGACCTGGCGTCCCTCATGCTCCTCGCGCTTCTTGGCGCCCGTATAAGCTGATGGGGTAGGGGGGCGCTCCGAACTGGTAGCGTGCCGCTGTCTCCCGCCAGGGCAATGAGACGGGGTTTAATGAGCCAGAGCTTCACCACATGCGTTGGCCAGCCTTGGACGGTTAGGCAACTTGAACGGACAGTATGGCATCGACTGTCACGCTTGATGGATCAATGGGCTAGGCTGTGTACGAAAAGTGCCTGCGCTCGGTGATGCTGCGTTGAAATCGCTCTGGTACGCCAGCCCGGTCAGAATGCTCGTTTACAACGCGTAAACTCCGCTTCTTCGAGCAATTTCGCCTTGCCTGACCTTCGCTCGACGACTTTTCGTACAGAGCCTAAGAGAGTTCTGACAGCGGAGCTTTCCACTCAAATCCCATTTCTAGGGCCTGTCGACGTTTCGACGTGAGCCGCGTTGCTGTACCAAGCGGGGGCTGCGCGTGGTCAGCAAGCGCCAGCCGTATGTCGGCCCGGCGGCATGCCGAACAGGCGGCGGTATTCGCGACTGAACTGCGACACGCTTTCATAGCCTACGGTGAATGCTGCAGTACTGGACGAGACTCCCTCCCCGATCATCAGGCGACGCGCCTCGATCAACCGTAGCTGCTTCTGAAACTGCAGTGGCGTAAGCGACGTGTGCTTGCGGAAATGATTATGGAATGAGGATGTGCTCATGCCGGCTATGGAGGCCAGATGCTCCACCGGCAAGGGGCGATTGAACTCGCTACGCAGCACGGTCACTGCCCGCGCGATACGCTGCGCATGGCCGTCCGGCCAGCCTAGACGACTGATTGCCGAACCATGTCGCCCAGCAAGTAACCAGTAATGCAGCTCACGCATCAACGACGCATGCAGCACCGTCGCTGAAGCCGGGCGATCCAGCAAGCGCATCAGCCGCAGTGCCGCTTCAGCGACCTCAGCGTCAGTCGGTTCGATCTTTATCGGTGCCGCTTCGGGGCCCGGAGTGGTCTTCATTTCCTCCATTAACTCGGTGAGCAAGCCGGGATTCAGATCGATCACCAGCGAAATGTACGGTGCCTCGGGACTCGCCTGAACAATCTGACTGACCGTCGGTACATCGGCGGTGATCAGCAGGGAATCTCCCGCGCTGAAGGTAAAGGTCTGAATTCCCATCATCACCTGTTTGCAACCTTGCAGGACGAGACAAGCGAGAGGCCGGGTAATGGCGTAATCCAGCCCACTGGGTTCATGCGTACGGATGATGGTCAACCCGGAAATTGGGTTTTGGGCATGTCCATTAGGGCCGACATGTCTATCCAGATACTCGCGAACGATCTTCAGCAGTGCTGCGCTCATCGGTGCTTCCTCAAGCTGAGCTTGGGCACGTAGCTCACCATTGGAGAAATAGGCAAAAAGCTTCGAGGTTCCGGTAAGGACGGGATTACCGCGTAGATCACAGAATGAAATCCCATTCACGAAGCAGAGGATTTTTACCATGACCAAGATCGCTATCGTAACCGGTTCCAGCCGTGGCCTCGGCCGTAACACCGCCCTGAGTATCGCGCGTCAGGGTAGCGACGTGGTTGTCACCTACCACAGCCAGGCCGACAACGCACTGGCCGTGGTCGCCGAAGTAGAAGCGCTGGGGCGTAAGGCTGTCGCGCTGCAATTGGACGCCGCCGACGTCACCACTTTCCCTGCCTTCGTGCAGCGCCTGCAACAGGCGTTGCGCGAGACCTGGCAGCGTGAAAACTTCGATCATCTGGTGAACAACGCCGGTCACGGGGACATGGCCTCGATTGCCGAGACCACCGAATCGCAATTCGATGCTTTGGTGAACGTGCATTTTAAAGGCGTGTTCTTCCTCACCCAGGCATTGCTGCCGTTGCTGGCCGACGGAGGTCGTATCGTCAATATCTCTTCGGGGCTGACTCGCATTTCCTATCCCGGCTTCTCCGCCTACTCGGCGGTCAAGGGCGCGGTAGAGGTACTTAGCCTGTATATGGCCAAGGAACTGGGTAGCCGGGGTATTGCCGTCAACACTGTGGCGCCGGGTGCAATCGAGACAGATTTTCTGGGCGGTGCGGTGCGCGACATGCCGGATCTGAACAAGGTGTTCGCAGACATGACCGCGCTCGGCCGCGTTGGCGTGCCAGACGATATTGGCCCGATGATCGCCAGCCTGCTCGGCGAGCAGAGTCGTTGGATTAATGCCCAACGTATCGAGGTCTCCGGCGGCCAGGCGATCTGAGCCGCCAAGCGCGCGCACTAGCGCGAAACCATTCGCAGGGTGCCCGAGTGGCGCCCTGTTCCTGACCGCAAGACGCGAGCAGAGCATGGAGCCGCTGGGCACTGCAGTTGAAACATCGCCTATGGCCTGAGAGAAAAGGTGACAGCATCATTCAGTCCACTCTTGGCCGACCTCTGCCTGTCATGATCGGCAGAGGTCGGCCAGAAGCAGTCTCTCGGAGCGGAGTAATTACGTCAGAACTATCAGCTCGTTCGATCAAGGCACCTTTAGCCCAATGGACTTAGAAATCCAGCCAGCTTGCCTTGGGGGCAACCACTACAAACCCAGGTCAGACAGCCCCGGATGGTCATCCGGGCGCCGGCCCAGCGGCCAGCGGAACTTGCGCTCTGCCTCACTTATGGGCAGGTCGTTGATGCAGGCGAAACGGTGGGCCATCAGGCCGTTGTCGGCGAACTCCCAGTTCTCGTTGCCGTAGGAGCGGAACCAGTTGCCGGAGTCATCGTGCCACTCGTAGGCGTAGCGTACGGCGATGCGGTTCTCGGTAAAGGCCCACAACTCCTTGATCAGGCGGTACTCCAGCTCCTTGTTCCATTTGCGTCGAAGAAAGGCTTCAGCCTCGGCACGGCTGGTGGCGAACTCCGCGCGGTTGCGCCATTTCGTGTCGGGCGTATAGGCGAGGGCGACCTTGCCGGCATCGCGGCTGTTCCAGCCGTCCTCGGCCAGGCGGACTTTGAGGATGGCGGTCTCGCGGGTGAAGGGCGGCACCGGTTGGCGGATTTCGGGCGTTGACATGAGCTTGCTCCTGTTGGTGAAGGTGATTGGCTGATCAGTGGCGCGCGGCGCCGGCCGCTGGCTGGCGAATGCTGGTGCGCAGCGCGCGCCACAGGTCGAGCAGGCGGTAGCTCGATGCGGCAGAGCAGGGGCGTTCCAGCGCCGCGGCCATCTGCGGCAGCAGCGGGGCGGCCTCCCACTCCATGACGTCACGGTCGCTCAAGGGAGAAATGGGCGCGTCGGGCCACTGCATGGGCGGCAGCACTTCCCTGTTAGGCAAATCGCTTCTGTTCATCTCGCAGTCTCCTCGTCAGATGTCCAGCACCAGGGGGTTCGGGCTGTCCTCGGTCTGCGCCGGCACGGCGCAGCAGATCAGCACCTTGTCGCCGTCCGGCAACTGCGCCGGCGGATTGGGGTAGTGCACGGCGCCGCTGACCAGCCTGGCAGCGCAGGTGCCGCAGGAGCCGCCGCGGCAGCTGAATTCGGGGCTCAGGCCACGGCTTTCGGCGAGTTCCAGCAGGCTGCCGCTGTCGGGCCTCCAGCGCGCTTCGGTGGCCGAGGCGGCGAAGTACACCGGCACTGGGACGCTGGCCGCCGGTGGCTGCTCCAGGCTTGGCGGCGGTTCACTCTGTGAGCGGCGCAGGGCGGACGGCCCGAAGGCTTCGGCGTGGATGCGCGGGTCGGCGATGTTGAGCCCGCGCAGGCCGTCGTACATGGCCTGCAAAAACCCGCTGGGGCCGCACAGGTAAAAGTCGTAGTCGTCCAGCGGCAGGCGCGCCTTGACCTGGGCGAAGCTCAAGCGACCGGCCAGTTGGTAGTCGCGCTCGAGCTGCGCCTCGGCCTCGGGGCTGCTCAGCGCGCGGTGGATATGCAGCAGCCCGTCCGCCTGTTGCTGCAGCGCGTTCAGCTCCTCGCGGAAGGGCAGTTCGGCCAGGCTGCGGGCGCTGTGGAACAGGTGGATGTGCCGCGCGTGCGGGTGCTGGCGGTTCTGCGCCACCAGCTCGCGGGCCATGGAAATCATCGGCGTGATGCCGACGCCGGCACCGATCAGCACCACCGGCCGCTCGCTGTCATCCACCAGGGTGAAACTGCCCAACGGCGCGCGTACTTCCAGCAGATCGCCGACCTGGACGCTCTCGTGCAGGTGGCGCGAGGCCTTGCCCTGCCGTTTCACGCTGATGCGGATAAGCCCGTCGGACGGCGCGCTGGAAACGGTATAGGTTCTGACCAGCGCCTCGTCGCCGGCCTGCAGGCGCATCGGCAGGTGCTGTCCGGCGGCGAAGGTCACGCTGGCGTTGTCCAGCGGGGCAAGAACCAGCGAGCGGATGTCGCGGCTCTCCTGCTGTACCTGCGTTACCCGCCACTGCAGCCATTGCTTTCGCTGTTCCTGCATGCGCACACGCTCTTCGGCCTCCGCCCAGGTGCCGGTGGCCAGGCTGGTCGGCGCGTAGTCGTGGAACTGCCAGCGAATCCCCACGGCGGCCGGGCGCAGCACCACGTGCTCGACCTCCACCGTCCACAACCGCTCGGCGCCTTCGAAGGCCTTGATCAGCGGGCTGTCGAGCAGCAGCTCGGTGCGCCCGCTGAGCTGCAGCACATCGCCGGTGGCGAAGTCGACGAACAGCAGGCCGGCGATGGGGTTGGTCTGCAGGTTGCCCAGGGTGTTGAAGAACAGGTTGCCGGCGTAGTCGGGAATGGTCAGGCGATTGCCTTCGACCCTGACGAAGCCGGCGCGGCCGCCGCGGTGGGAAACGTCCACCGAGCGGCTGTGGTCGGCGTGCTCGACGTAGCTGGCGATGAAGAAGGTGTCGGCGGCGCGGATCAATGCGCTGGAATAATCGTCCAGGCCGGTGAAGTCCTGGCGCGCTGGCTTGCCGCCGACCGGCGTGGTGACGCGGGTGTAGGCGCGTTCCTGGATGTACTTGGGGCAGTTGCCGTAGGAATGCTCGACCTCCACCGCGAAGCCGGCTGCCGAGGCCTGCTGGATCACGCCGTTGATGCGGTTGCGCCGGCGCGTATGCAGCTCGATGCCGAGCATGCCGATGGCGTTGCCAGCCTGCAGGCCGGCGGCTGCCGGGTCCTGCGGATCGGGCAGGGCGGCGAGGAACAGATGCTGCGGGTCGGCGGAGGTGACGAAGCCTTCCGGCCCTTCGAGCAGCGTCGCCCAGGGACGGCCATCGCCATCCACCGCGCCGACCACCATGAACGGCAACTGGTGATAGAACTCGCGGTGCTGGTCGGGCATGTAGTCGCGAATGACCTTCTGCCCGATCACTTCCATGCGTTCGGTGACGTGCACGGCTTCCTGCAGCCGGCGTTCACCGGCATGCCAGGGCGATTTACGGTGCTTGGGCAGATGGTCCATGACGTGCTCCTAGAAAGGGGCTGCCGGAAACCCAGCAGCCTGATCGACACTCAGCTGGCTTGCAGACCTGCGGCGGTACGTTGCATCGGCACGAAGCCGGGTAGGGCCTCGATGCGTTGCAGCCAGGCAAGCACGTTCGGGTAGGCCTCCAGCGAGACGTTGCCTTCCGGGGCATGGGCGATGTAACTGTAGTTGGCGACATCGGCAATGCTCGGCTCGCTGCCGGCGAGATACGGGGTGTTCGCCAGTTCGGTCTCCATCACCTTGAGCAGGGCATGGGCGCGGGTGATGACCTCGTCGGCATTGAAGGCCGCGCCGAATACCGTGATCAGCCGTGCGGCGGCCGGACCGTAGGCAACCTGGCCGGCGGCGACCGACAGCCAGCGCTGTACGCGAGCTTCGCGCAGCGGATCGTTCAATTGCCAGCTGCCGCTGCCGTACTTCTTAACCAGGTAGACCAGGATCGCGTTGGAGTCGCTGAGCAGGGTGCCACTGTCATCGATCACCGGCACCTGGCCGAAGGCGTTAATGGCCAGGTACTCGGCCTTCTTGTGCGCACCGTTGGCCAGGTCGACGAACACCAACTCGGTGGGCAGGTTGAGCAGCGAGAGCATCAGCTCGACGCGATGGGCATGGCCGGACAGCGGGTGACGGTAGAGTTTGATGGCGTTGGTCATGATCGAGGCTCCGTGACAGGGTGGTCAGCGCGGGGTTGGGGGGCGCTGTTGGAACCATGCTGCGCCCATACAAGGAGCAGCAGAATCACCACGACGGGCAATCCATAATTCCGGTTTTTGAAATAGTGGCGTGCGCCGCTCAACCGTAGAAGGCTGGATGGGCACGTAGTCGTGGGGTCGAAAAGTCGACAAAACTACGTACCCGCGCCTCGGCACGACGGCCGTGGTTATAGATCAGCAGAGCGGGCAACCCAGGCTCTAACCAAAACTTCGACAGAGCTCTGACCGCGATTCGAAGCCGTGCAGCGGCACAGGGCACGTGCTAGCTCCAAGGAGAAGAAGTAAATCTCCTATAAGCGGGGAGAAATCCCGCAGTCGGGTACTAGAAGAGTAGGGAAACTTGAATGCGGCTCGCGGACATGCCTCGCATGTTATTTAACATAATATACATTATGCGAACATTAGAGCCTGACCGTTAGGATCAACCACCCCAGCCTATCGGTAGGATCATTTCCCGGCGCTTCGTCTAGACTGATCACCAAATGCCATCAGAACTCGAGTGAATTCATGAAGATTCGACACAAGATGATTGCCAGTGGCGTGATCAGTATCCTCAGCGCTGCGCTCTTGGGCGGTGTCGGCTTCTGGGGACAGACGCGGCTGGCTGCGGCATTGGAAGAAAACGAGCTGAGCGTCACCGCGCTGCGTAACCACCTCGAGGGCGACATGATGCATGACGCGCTGCGCGCCGATGTGCTCGCAGCCTTCACCACCAAACCAGGTGACGCAGCCGCCGTGCAACAGGTGCGTGACGACCTGGCCGAACACAGTGCCTGGTTCCAGAAAGCCATGGACGCCAACGCCAAGCTGCCGCTGCCCGCAGACATTCGCAGTGCCATCGATCAGTCGCAACCGGCGCTGGCTGCCTATATCACCCAGGCCAAGAGCATCGTTGACAAGGCCCTGGCCGATCCTGGCGCGGCCGAAGCCGAGATGCCGGCATTTCGCGACAGTTTCACTGCGCTGGAGGAAAAGAACGAGGCCCTCAGCAGCCTGATCGAAGCCCACAGTGCCGGGGCGCGCGATGCCGGTCAGGCCGCCGTGAGCCAGGCTGCGATCATGTTGGTGCTGGGTATCGCCCTGACCTGCGCCCTCCTCGGCCTGATCACCTGGCATCTGATGCGCAGCATTCTGCGCCCCCTGGACAAGTCAGTGACGGCCGCTCGTGCCATCGCTCAGGGCAACCTGAGCGGGCGAATCGACATCGACAGCGACGACGAAAGTGGCCAACTGCAACGCGCGCTGGCTGACATGCAGAGCAACCTGCGCCAGATGATCGACAGCATCCGCCAGCAGAGCGAACAGCTACAGCAAACCGTTGGCACCCTCAACAGCACCTCACGGGACATCCTGCAAGCCACTGGCGAGCAATCGGAGGGTGCCACCAGCATTGCGGCCGCCATGGAGCAGATGATCCAGAACATCGCCCAGATCGCCAACCATACCCGCGATGCGCAGAGCATCTCCGCTCATTCCGAGCGCATGGCCGACGGCGGTGGCCAGGTCATCCTCGACGTGGTCGAAGGCATGAACCGCATCGCCACGGCGGTCAATCAGTCCTCGACCACCATCACCGCCCTGGGCCAGTCCTCCGAGGAAATCCATTCGATCATTCAGGTCATCAAGGGCATCGCCGAGCAAACCAACCTGCTCGCGCTCAATGCTGCCATCGAGGCCGCACGTGCTGGCGAGGCTGGACGTGGTTTCGCCGTGGTGGCGGATGAAGTACGAGGCCTGGCCGCACGTACCGCGCAGTCGACCCAGGAAATCACCGCCATGATCGAGCGCATCCGTAACAGCACGGCAGACGCAGTGGCCAGCATGCAAACCGGCGTCGACAGCGTTGGCGAAGGCGTGGCCCTGGCGCGTCAGGCCGGCGACTCGATCAACGAGATACGCAGCGGCACGCAACGCGCCGCCCAGGTGGTCGAGGAGATCTCGCACAACATCGACGAGCAGAGCAAGGCCAGCAACGAAGTGGCACAGCGCATCGATCACATCGCCCAGATGTCGCAGCACAATACCCAGACCGCTAACGAGCTGGCAGCGGCAGCACAAGATCTGGCTCAGGTGGCTCAGGGCATGCAAGGCGCGGTGCAGCGCTTCCGAACCTGAAGCCGGACTCGAGCGGCATGTTGCCCACCCTATCGCCGCCAGGCTTTCAGGGTCTGCTGCCGCTGCGCACCTTGCCCCCCTCCTCGATCCATTCAGGCCACTTGCACCTGAGCCCTGCCTGAACACAGGTCAATCAGTAGAAACTTCCCAGCGCCTGTTCCAGTCCACCCTACTCCACCAGTCATGCAGGACGGTAGCTGCCGGGCGCGCTTCGTTCGTCAAGCCACTGTCTTGTCTGGCCCACGTCGCGATTACAAGGGAGGATTTCCATGGCCACGACAGTCAGTGACTTCATCGTCGAGCGTCTTTATCAGTGGGGTGTTCGACGTATCTATGGCTACCCTGGAGACGGCATCAACGGGGTGTTCGGCGCACTCAACCGGGCCGATGGCAAGATCCGCTTCATCCAGGCCAGGCATGAGGAAATGGCTGCCTTCATGGCCGCAGCAGACGCCAAGTTCTCCGGCCAGCTCGGTGTATGCATCGCCACTTCTGGGCCGGGAGCCGCCCACCTGCTCACCGGTCTCTACGATGCGCGTATGGATCACATGCCGGTGCTCGCAATCGCCGGTCAGCAAGCGCGCACCGCGCTGGGCGGCCATTACCAGCAGGAAGTGGATCTGCTATCGCTGTTCAAGGATGTCGCCGGCGCCTTCGTTCAGCAGGCCAGCGCACCTGCGCAAGTGCGCCACCTGGTGGATCGCGCGATCCGCACCGCACTCGGCGAGCGACGGGTCACCGCGATCATCCTGCCCAACGACCTGCAGGAGGCCGAGTACGCCGAGCCACCGCGCAAGCACGGCACGCTGCACAGCGGTGTCGGCTACACGCGGCCGAAAGTGCTGCCCTATGACGAAGATCTGCGCCGCGCCGCCGAGGTGCTCAATAGCGGCAAGAAGGTGGCGATGCTGGTGGGAGCCGGCGCGCTCAACGCCAGTGACGAGGTGTTCCAGGTGGCCGAGAAGCTCGGTGCCGGGGTGGCCAAGGCGCTGCTCGGCAAGGCCGTGCTGCCGGACGAACTGCCCTGGGTCACCGGCTCCATCGGCCTGCTCGGCACGGTGCCGAGCTACAAGATGATGGAGGAATGCGACACCCTGCTGATGGTCGGTTCCGGCTTCCCCTATTCCGAATTCCTGCCCGAGGAGGGCCAGGCTCGCGGCGTGCAGATCGATCTGCAGCCGGACATGCTCAGCTTGCGCTACCCCATGGAGGTCAACCTCGCCGGCGACGCCGCCGAGACCCTGCGTGCGCTGCTGCCGCTACTGGAGAACAAACAGGAGCGTAGCTGGCGCGCCAGCATCGAAAACTGGCGCAGCGATTGGGAAAAGACCCTGGAGGAGCGTGCCCTGGTTTCAGCCAAGCCGATCAACCCGCAGCGGGTGGTCTACGAGCTGTCGCCCCGTTTGCCGGATCGCGCCATCGTCACCTGCGACTCCGGTTCCTGCGCCAATTGGTATGCCCGCGACCTGAAGATTCGCCGCGGCATGCTCTGCTCGCTATCCGGCGGCCTGGCCTCCATGGGCGCGGCGGTGCCCTATGCCATCGCCGCCAAGTTCGCCCACCCGGATCGACCGGTGCTGGGCCTGGTCGGCGACGGCGCGATGCAGATGAACAACATGGCCGAGCTGATCACCGTGGCCAAGTACTGGCGTGAATGGGAGGATCCGCGCTGGATCATGGCAGTGTTCAACAACCAGGATCTGAATCAGGTCACCTGGGAACAACGGGTCATGGAAGGCGATCCCAAGTTCGAGGCCTCGCAGAACATTCCTGACGTGCCCTACCACGCCTTCGCCGAATCCATCGGCCTGCAGGGCATCCTCGTCGAGCGCGAAGAAGACGTCGGCCCGGCCTGGGAACGCGCCCTGGCCGCCGAACGGCCGGTGTTGCTGGAGTTCCGAACCGACCCGGACGTACCGCCGCTGCCACCGCACATCAGCCTGGAGCAGGCGAAGAAATTCGCGTCCACCCTCCTCCATGTCGACCCCGAACAGCGCGGCATTCTCGCCCAGACCGCCAAGCAGGTGTTCGGCTCGCTGCTGCCGGGCCAGCACAAGGACAAGTGATGGCGCCGCCCATCAGTCAACTGCGCGTCAGAGCCTTTCGCGTGCCCACCGATGCGCCGGAGGCGGACGGCACCCTGGCCTGGAAGGCCACCACCCTGGTGCTGGTGGAAGTGGATGGCGGTGGCCAGACCGGGCTCGGCTACACCTATGCCGATGCAGCACTGGTGCAACTCATCGACGGCCACCTGCGCGAACAGGTGGTAGGTGCCGATGCCTTCGCACCGGTACGCATCGGCGAGCAACTGTGGCGGGCGGTACGCAACCTGGGCCGTTCCGGGCTGGCGGCCTGTGCCATCTCGGCCATCGACTGCGCGCTGTGGGATCTCAAGGCGCGCCTGCTTGGCCTGCCACTGGTACAACTGCTCGGTGGTTTACGCGAATGCCTGCCGGTGTATGGCAGTGGCGGTTTCACCAGTTACCCCGACCAGCGCCTGGCCGAGCAACTCGGCCGCTGGGTGCATGAGAGTGGCTGCCTCTGGGTGAAGATGAAGACAGGCGCCGACAAGGAACGCGACCTGCAGCGCCTGGCGGTGGCCCGCGAGGCGATTGGCAGCGCCGGGCTGTTCGTCGATGCCAACGGCGCCCATGACAGCCGTAGTGCCATCGCCTTCGCCGGGCAGGCCGCCGAGCTGGGTGTCGAGTGGTTCGAGGAACCGGTCAGCTCCGACGACCTGCGCGGCCTGCACCGGGTGCGGAAGGCCATGGACGCCGCCGGCCATGGCATCGACATCGCCGCTGGCGAGTATGCCTACACCCTGGATGACGTGCGCCAACTCCTGGAGGCCGGCGCGCTGGACGTGCTGCAACTGGACATCACCCGCTGCGGCGGCGTCACCGGCTTCCTGCGGGCCAGCGCTCTGTGCCAGGCGTTTCATATCGACTGCTCCGCTCACTGTGCGCCGGCCCTGCACCTGCACGCTGCCTGCGCGGTGCCGCGGCTGCGTCACCTGGAATGGTTCCATGACCATGTGCGCATCGAGTCACTGCTGTTCGAGGGCGCACCGGCTCTACGCGACGGCCATATCGCCTGCCAGCCCGAGCGTGCTGGCCATGGCCTGTGCCTGAAGGAGGCCGAGGCCCGCCGCTACCAGATCTGAGGAGGAAAGATGAATACGAGCAACCGACTCGGCCTGCTCGCCGTTACCGCCAGCGCCGCCCTCGGCGCTGGTGCGTTGTTCTGGCAGAAGCACGAACGACGTGCCCGCGGCCTGCTGCTACGGCCGGACAACGACAGCCTGGTGGACGCCGCCCGCACCCTGAACCGAGGCGCCAACCTGCTGGCCCTGGCGGTGGTCAGCGACAGCGCCGTGGAGCATTACCGTGGCGACTTCCGCAACCGCGCCATGTACACGCCGCTGCTCGTCTCCACCCTGCAACTGCTGGCCGGCCTGCATGGCGTGCGCGACCGCCTGCCACGGGCACACCGCCTGCGCGACGGCATTGCCGCCAGCGCCATTGCCAGCGGCGTGGCCGGCACGGCGTTGCACCTGTACAACGTTGGCAAGCGCCCAGGAGGCCTGAACTGGAGCAACCTGTTCTACGCCGCGCCCCTGGGAGCACCCAGCGCCCTGCTGCTGTCCGGTGTGCTGGGGTTGTACGGCGAGCGCCTGCGTGGTGCCAGCGACGAGATACAGCCCCAGGTGTTCGGCCTGCCTGCCGGTCGCGCCGTCGCGCTGATGGTCTCGGCTGGCCTGCTCGGCACCGCCGCCGAGGCCGCCCTGCTGCATTTTCGTGGCTCGTTCCAGAACCCCAGCATGTACCTGCCGGTGACCGCAGCGCCCTGCACCGCCGCGCTGCTGGCTGCCTGCGCGGCGAGCCGCTACGACCGCCCAAGGCTGCGCTGGTGGTCACGCCTGGGGCTGCGCTTCACCACCCTGATGGGCCTGGTCGGCAGCGCCTTCCACGGCTTGGGCGTGGCACGCAATCACGGCGGTTGGCGCAACTGGCGGCAGAATCTGCAGGTTGGCCCGCCGTTGCCGGCACCATCGGGCTTCACTGGCCTGTCGCTGGCCGGGCTGGCTGCCCACACCCTGATCGAGCGGCACAGGGAACTGGCCGATCCGCAGGGTAAGCCGCGATGAGCGCGCGCTATCCTGATTACGACGTGCAGCGCAAACGCCAGGGGCCGTCGTGGAACGAGCCAACCCGGCAAGTGATCGACGCACGACTGATGGTGCCGCGTGAGCCACGCTTCTTCGAGGCTGCAGAGTGGCGCACCCTGGAGGCGATTTGCGCGCGCATCGTGCCGCAACCGGCGAATCGCCCGCCGGTGCCGCTGGCCGCGTTGATCGACGGCAAGGCCGGCTCGGGCCATGGCGACGGTTATCGCGACGCCCGCATGCCGCCGCTGGCACAGGCCTGGCGCCTGGGCCTGGCGGCAGTGGATGCGGAAGCCTTGACGTTGCACCAACGCCCCTTCGCCGAGCTCGAAGCCAGCGAGCAGGACGCCCTGCTCGCCGCCATGCAGCGTGGTGAACTGCACCATCCGGCCTGGAACGGCATGCCGGCCAAGCTGTTCTTCAGCAATCGCCTGGTGCATGACGTCACCACCCTCTACTACAGCCACCCACAGAGCTGGAACGACATCGGCTTCGGCGGCCCGGCCAGCCCGCGCGGCTATGTGCGCCTGGCGTCCGACCGGCGCGATGCCTGGGAGCCCGCCGAGGCCCATCCAGGCCAGGAACGACGCGCCAGGGAGCTCAACCGTGATGTCCGTTGAAGCCTATCTCGATGCCCTGCGCAGCCCCCGTGGCAGTGCTGGCCGGGCACCGGACGTGCTGCATGTCGGTGGCTGGGTGCCGATGCGCCAATGGCGCCCGGACGAGCCGGTGGACTTCGCCATCGTCGGCACCGGTGCCGGCGGCGCCACCCTGGCCTGCAAACTGGCCGAAGCCGGCTTCTCGGTGGTGGCCTTCGATGCCGGCGCCTGGTGGCGGCCGCTGGAGGAATTCGCCTCGGACGAAGCCCACCAGCAGAAGCTGTTCTGGACCGACGAGCGCCTGTGCGACGGCGCCAACCCGCTCAAGCTCGGCAGCAACAACAGTGGCAGGGCGATCGGTGGCAGCACCGTGCACTTCGCCATGGTGTCGCTGCGCTTTCGCCCCGAATGGTTCAAGAGCCGCAGCCTGCTCGGCTACGGTGCCGACTGGCCGCTGGACTGGCGCGAAATGTGGGGCTACTACCGGGAGGTGGAACAGGCGCTGCGGATTGCCGGCCCGCTCACCTATCCCTGGGGGCCGCCACGGCCGCGCTATCCCTATCGCCAGCATGAGGTGAACGCTTCCGGTCTGGCCCTGGCTCGTGCCTGCGAGGCCCTTGGCGTAGCCTGGACGCCAACACCGCTGGCGACCCTGTCGGCACCGCGCGGCGATGCACCGCCCTGCGTCTACCGTGGCTTCTGCGTCACTGGTTGTTCCACCAATGCCAAGCAGAGCGCGCTCACCACCTGGATTCCGCGGGCCCTGGCCGCCGGTGCGGAAATCCGTGACCTGGCCATGGTCGGGCGCATCGAGCTAGGCGCCGACGGGCGTGCCAGCGGCCTGCACTTTCACCGCGAAGGGCGCTGGCAGTTTCAGCGTGCACGCCAGGTAATAGTCGCCGGCTACGCCATCGAGACGCCACGGCTGCTGCTCAACTCGGCCTGCGCACGCCATCCACACGGTCTGGCCAACAGCTCCGGCCTGCTTGGCCACAACCTCATGGTGCATGCCAACCAGGCCGTATGGGGCCGGCTGAACGAGGAAATCCGCTGGTACAAGGGGCCGCCCTCCATGGCGCTGTGCGAGCACTGGAACTACGAGGATCGCGGCAAGGATTTCCACGGCGGCTACGCCATCATGAGCCAGGGCCCGCTGCCCGCCGCCTGGGCCGCCACCCAGACCGGCAACCACGGCCTCTGGGGCCAGGCCTTGCTCGACGAGATGGAGCAGTACAACCACCAGGTCGGCCTGAAGATAGTCGGCGAAACGCAGCCGCAGGCAGGCAACCGCGTCACCCTGGCCGAAGAATGCGACGCGTATGGCCTGCCCGTCGCGCGGGTGACCTTCTCCTACTGCGACAACGACCAGCGCCTGATCGAACACGCCCAAGCCTTCATGCGCCATGGCCTGGAGGCCATCGACGCCCGCGACATCTGGGCCGAAGCCGACAACACCGCGCACCTGATGGGCACTGCGCGCATGGGCTTCGACCGCGACAGCAGCGTGGTCAATGCCGACTGCCGTAGCTGGGACATCCCCAACCTGTGGATCTGCGATGGTTCGGTGTTTCCCACCGCAGGCGGGGTCAATCCGTCGCTGACCATCCAGGCCATCGCCTGCCGTACCGCCGAGCGCATCCGCCAACTGGCCGGGCGTGGCGAACTCTGAATGGAAGCCTGAAAACATGCCCTGTAATCCTCTGCGCCATCAGCCCTACCCTGACCTCGGCAGCCTCGCCGCCCTAGGCGACGGCCGCTCACTGGCGCTGGTTTCAACCGACGGCGCGGTGGAGTGGTTGTGCCCCAACCGCTTCGACGCCGCGCCTTTGTTCTGGAGCCTGCTGGATCGCCAGCGAGGTGGCTTCCTGCGGCTGCGCCCATGCTCTGCTCAGGCCCGGGTGCACAGCCGCTATCGCCAGGACAGCGCAGTGCTGGAGCAGGACTGGCATACCCCGCAGGGTGCCTGTCGGGTGACGCTGTGCATGCAGTGGCCACCCGCTGCCGGTCGCCAGTCGTTGCTGTGGTTGGTCGAGGGGTTGGCCGGGCAACTGACGCTGGATCTTGCGTTCGCCCCGCGCGCCGACTTCGGCCGCGCTGCCAGCCCCGCGCAGGCGGTCGATGGCGCGTTGCAGATGCGCTGGAACGCGCGCTGGCTGTGCCTGCAGGCGCCGGGCGAGTGGCAGATGCACGACGGTGACTGGCACAGCCAACTGCGTGTCGAGGCCGGCCAGCGCCTGGCATTGCGCCTGGATCTGGGCGATACCGGCGAAATCAGTGCACCGCCGCTGGACGTGGCGGCCCTCGTCGACGATATCGCTGCCACCACCCAGGCCTGGCACGGCTGGGTGGGCCATATCGGCTGGACGGGCCCCTACCGCGAACCAGTGGTGCGCAGCGCCATCACCCTCAAGCTGCTGATTTACCAGCCAACCGGTGCGGTGGTCGCCGCCGGCACCACCTCGCTGCCAGAGGCACCTGGTGGTTCACGCAACTGGGACTACCGCTTCACCTGGTTTCGTGATGCCGGTTTCACCCTGGCCGCGCTGTTCGCCCTCGGCTGCCGCTCCGAGGCTCACGCCTGGGCCAGTTGGATGGAGGCGACCATCGAGCGCCACGGCATGCCGCTGCGCAACTTCTATGACCTGGACGGCTGCCTGCCACCCGGAGAGCGCCTGCTCGACGCTCTGCAGGGCTATCGCGGGGCGCGGCCGGTGCGGGTCGGCAACGCCGCCGATGCCCAGTTCCAGTTGGACATCTATGGCGAGCTGCTGCAGAGCGTATATATCTGCGACACAATGGCCGACGATGCGCTGCATTCGCACTGGGCCTACCTGCGCGAAGCGGCCGACTTCATCGCCGGGCACTGGCGCCAGGCGGATGAAGGCATCTGGGAAGTCCGCAGCGCGCCGCGCCACTTCGTGCATTCCAAGGTCATGGCCTGGACTGGCCTGCAGCGGGCCTTGTGGCTGCAGCAGCGTCACGGGCTGGAGGCCGACGTCCAGCGTTGGCGGCGCGAGAGCGAGCAACTGCGTTCCGAGGTGCTGCGCCATGGGCTTAACGCCGAGCGCAGCCACTTCGTCCGTGACTATGGGGGCGACGGCCTGGACGCCAACCTGTTGCTGTTGGCCCGCACCGGCTTCATCGACGGCCACAGCGAACTGTTTCGCAATACCGTGCAGGCGGTGCGCCGCGCCCTGGCGATCGAGGATCGCCCCTGGCTGCTGCGCCGCTACCACCGCCAAGACCCGGACGGCCTGCCTGGCGAGGAAGGCGCCTTCGTCATCTGCAGCTTCTGGCTGGTCGACGCCCTGGCCACCAGCGGTGCTCAAGCGGAAGCCGAGGCGCTGTTCGAGCAACTGCTGGCCCTGCAAGGTGGCCACGGCCTGCTGGCCGAGGAAGTCGACCCGCGTAACGGCCAGCAACTGGGCAACCTGCCCCAGGCCTACTCCCATGTGGGCTTGATCAACGCCGCCCTGCGCCTGCGCTTCGGGCCTCGCATTCCGGGCGAGACCAGCCCGCTGCAGCAGCGCTCAAAAGGTTGAAACCCTGCCGACCTGTCCTCGGTCACACCCCAGAGGCTGGCGGTTCAACCCTGGGCCGCCCGCCGTATTTGCTTGAGGAATGTCAGTGAGACCAGACGAATGAAGAAACTCGACCAGGTGGTGGTGATCTGCGGTGCCAGCGCCGGAGTGGGACGCGCCACCGCACATGCCTTCGCTGCCGCCGGTTACGCCGTCGGCTTGATCGCTCGCAGCGACGAGGGGCTGACCTCGACGGTCGAGGATTTGCAGCCTTATGGCGTCGACATCCTGGCCATCAGCCTGGACGTGGCCGATGCGCAAGCCCTCACCCTGGCCGCTCAGCGATTCGAGGCCGAACTCGGGCCGGTAGACGTCTGGATCAACTCCGCCATGGTGACCGTGTTCGCGCCGATAGAAGAACTGCTGCCGGACGAGATCAAGCGCGTCACCGAGGTGACCTACCTGGGCACCGTGCACGGCACGCAAGCCGCGCTTGCACTCATGCGCCCACGCAACCGTGGCGTCATCATCCAGGTCGGCTCGGCGCTCGCCTATCGTGCGATTCCCCTGCAGGCGGCCTATTGTGGCGCGAAGTTCGCGATACGCGGCTTCACCGATTCACTGCGCTGCGAGCTCATCCACAAAGGCAGCGACATCAAACTGTGCATGGTGCAACTGCCGGCCATGAACACGCCGCAATTCGACTGGGCGCGCAACAAGATGGCCAGGCCCGTCCAGCCGGTACCACCGATCCATGATCCGGAGGTCGCGGCTCGAGCCATTCTCAATGTCGTCTCCGCACCACCGCGAGAGCTCTGGCTGGGCATGTCATCGATCAAGGCCATCCTGGGCAGCCTGTTCCTTCCTGGCCTGCTCGATCGGCTGCTGGCGAAGAAAGCCTGGTCGGGCCAGCTCGAAGGCGATAGCGAACTTGCCCCGGGGGCAGAAAACCTGTTCGCCCCCGTGGACGGTCTGCACGAAGTACGCGGACGCTTCAAGCGCCATTCGCGCAAGCACGCCTTGGCATTGAGCTCAAGCCGGGTCATGGCCACGCTGGCAATCAGCGGGCTGCTGCTGGCCTTGCTGATATTCTGAGGTGCGCATGGGCGGGCATGACCGCAGGCCGCGCTTGAGTCTTGGTAGTGCCGGTTGGTTCTCTGGCTAGGCGGTGCTGTCGGCAAGAGCCTGCTGCTCGATGCTGTGCTCATTCGCTTGGCTCATCACTTCCACAACTTCCACAACTTCCACAACCCTTGGTTGATGGATAAGGACGGCAAGCACTATTGGGGCATCGAGGATCGGAATGCCAATGGCTGCGCAAGTAGGCCTACCTATCAGTCCTCCCCACCAAGTCCATCTCCTCTACCAGAATCGTAATCCTGCCCACTGTTGCCACCAGGCGTCCGACTGCGCCTCCGAGAACGTCTCCAGACATAGGTAAGCGTCACTGCCACCCCAACAATGGCAACAGCAATAGCCAAGGAATCCATTACTTGATCTCCTCCAGCGCACGCCCAAACTCATACGGCGAAACGAACTGCTCCCGGTTCGCATCCAGGTAGTCCGCCCACCACTGCACCATCAACCGGCGTTCGCCCAGGTGCTCGGTCTTGTGGATGCAGGATGCCCGCGCGGCGTTGCGCTCATGGGGGGCTCATCTGTCGCTCCGCCGTATTGTATCCTTGCTTCACTAGGCCCGACTCCACCAGAGCAGAATAGGCCATGGTGCGAAAGTGGTGGCCACAGACGTCCACCAGGGTGTCGCCCATGCACCACACGGCGAAGTTTACTGTCTTCTCGTTCATGGGGTTGTAGTGGTAGTGAA
Source organism: Pseudomonas sp. NCHU5216 (assembly GCF_052156495.1). Lineage (NCBI taxonomy): Bacteria > Pseudomonadati > Pseudomonadota > Gammaproteobacteria > Pseudomonadales > Pseudomonadaceae > Pseudomonas > Pseudomonas sp. NCHU5216. The sequence goes on from NZ_JBQLIX010000011.1 coordinate 60,810, forward strand.
TGGTCGCCAAGGAAAACCAGCGGGTAGCGACCAGAGAGAGCTTGAATCTGCTCGAGCAGAGCCAGGGCCTGGCGGGACAGGGGAACCAGATGAGGCGTGCGCCTCTTGGCGCAGCGGTGGGAATGCTTTGAGCCCTTGATCGGTTTACGCTGAACAGGGCTCGTCCAGAGGTCTCGGTCGAAGCGCACTTCTATAGACTTCTTTGAAATGACTATAGATTGCTAGATGGTGCCCGAAGCCGGACTCGAACCGGCACGCCATTGCTGGCGAGAGATTTTAAGTCTCCTGCGTCTACCGATTTCGCCATTCGGGCGGTAGCGCTGTGCGAAGGGCGGACTATATACAGCCCTCCGCCTCCTCGCAAGGCATGCAAAGCACGCCGCGGGGAATGAAAAAGGCCTCGTAAATCATGGATCTACGAGGCCTTTTGAATTGGAGGCTGAGGTCGGAATCGAACCGGCGTTCACGGATTTGCAATCCGGTGCATAACCACTCTGCAACTCAGCCTTGAAACGAACGAGCCGCCTTGGCGACTCGTGTAAAACTGGAGCGGGAAACGAGACTCGAACTCGCGACCCCGACCTTGGCAAGGTCGTGCTCTACCAACTGAGCTATTCCCGCTTGTCTTGTCGACGGGCGCCATTCTATAGAATCGAATGGCGCCGTCAAGCCTTTGATTCAAAAATACTTATTTCTTTTCCGTGGTGGTGCTGAGGTGCGGCCAGGCGGCCAGCAGGTAGTGCAGCATCGACCACAGGGTCAGCACCGCAGCGACCACCAGCAGCACATAACCCAGTATCACCCAGAAGGTGAAAACCGGCGGGTTACCCAGCAGGATGACCAGGGCGACCATCTGCGCAGCGGTCTTCCACTTGCCCAGGTTGGACACGGCCACGTGCGCCCGCGCGCCCAGCTCGGCCATCCATTCCCGCAGCGCGGAGACCACGATCTCACGGCCGATGATGGTCGCGGCCGCCAGGGTCAGCCAGAGGTTGGAGTGCTCGGCTACCAGAAGCACCAGCGCCACGGCCACCATCAGTTTGTCCGCGACCGGGTCGAGGAAGGCGCCGAAAGGCGTGCCCTGCTCCCAGCGGCGTGCCAGGTAGCCATCGAGCCAGTCGGTAGCGGCCGCGACGGCGAAGACCCCGCTGGCCGCCCAGTAACTCCAGGAGAACGGCAGATAGAACAGCAGTATGAAGACCGGTATCAGCGCGACCCGGAGCAAGGTAAGCAAGTTGGGGATATTCATCGGCACAACTAGGCTGCGAGGTGAACGAGCATTCTACTCGCTGTGCAGAGTGTCATAAATCGACTCAGCGAGCTTTTTACTGATTCCCGGCGCTTTGGCGATTTCCTCGGCGCTGGCACGGGACAGTTCCTGCAGACCTCCGAAGTGATTGAGCAGTTCGCGCCGTCGCTTGGGGCCGATGCCAGGCACTTCTTCCAGGGTCGAGGTACGCCGCGTCTTGCCGCGCCGCGCACGGTGCCCGGTGATGGCGAAGCGGTGCGATTCATCGCGGATCTGCTGGATCAGATGCAGCGCCGGGGAATTGCCGGGCAAGGTGAATTCGTGCTCGGCGTCATTCAGGTAGAGCACTTCGAGGCCGGGCTTGCGCGTCGTGCCCTTGGCCACGCCAAGCAGGATCAGATCGGGCACGGCCAGCTCCTGCAGCACTTCGCGGGCCATGGCCAGTTGCCCCTTGCCGCCGTCCACCAGCAGCACGTCGGGCAACTTGCCCTCGCCCTCCCTGATCTTGCTGAAGCGTCGGGTCAGCGCCTGATGCATGGCGGCGTAATCGTCGCCAGCGGTGACCCCTTCGATGTTGAAGCGGCGGTAATCGGACTTGAGCGGGCCTTCGGGACCGAACACCACGCAGGAAGCGACCGTCGCCTCGCCGCTGGAATGGCTGATATCGAAGCACTCCATGCGCTGCGGTGGCTCGTCCATCTGCAGCACATTGGCCAGGGCCTCGAAGCGCTCGGCCAGGTGCTGTCGATTGGCCAGGCGCGCGGCCAGCGCCTGTTCGGCATTGGTCACGGCGAGCTGCTGCCAGCGGGCACGGGTGCCGCGCACGCGCAGGCTGATGCTGAGGCTGCGCCCACGCAGTGATTCGATGGCTTCGACCAGCGTGGCGAAGTCTTCATGCTGCACGTTGACGATCAGCTCGCTGGGCAGGTCGCGCTCGACATTGCCCAGGTAGTACTGGGCGAGGAAGGCCATCAGCACATCGCCGCCCTCCTCCTCGATGGCCACCTGCGGGAAGAAGTTCTTGCTGCCCAGCACACGCCCACCACGCACGCTGATCAGGTGCACGCAGGCGCCCCCCGGGGTGAGCATCACCGCCACCACGTCGACGTCGCCCGTACCGCCTTCCATGCTCTGCTGATCCTGCACGCGGCGCAGCATGGCAATCTGGTCGCGTAGCTCGGCGGCCCGCTCGAACTCCAGTGCCATGGACGCCTTTTCCATGCTGGCGGACAGCTCCTCGCTCAACGCATTGCTGCGTCCTTCGAGGAACATCACGGAGTGGCGCACATCCTCGGCGTATTCCTGCGCGTCGACCAGGCCGACACAGGGCCCCTTGCAGCGCTTGATCTGATATTGCAGGCACGGCCGCGTGCGGTTGCGGTAATAGCTGTCTTCGCACTGGCGAACGAGAAAGGTCTTCTGCAGCAGTGCGAGGCTCTCGCGAATCGCCAGGGCGCTGGGATAGGGGCCGAAGTAGCGGCCCTTGGCCTTCTTCGCGCCACGATGAATACCCAGGCGCGGGAATTCACCATCCGAGAGAAACACGTAGGGATAGGACTTATCGTCGCGCAGGAGGATGTTGTAGGGCGGCCGCCATTCCTTGATCAGCGTCTGCTCGAGCAGCAGCGCCTCGGTCTCGTTGCCAGTGATGGTGGTCTCGATCTGCGCGATGCGCGCCACCAGCGCGGCGGTCTTGGGCGCCTGCCCGGTCTTGCGGAAGTAGCTGGCAAGGCGCTTCTTGAGGTTCTTCGCCTTGCCCACGTAGAGCAGCCGGCCCTCGCCATCGAACATGCGATAGACGCCGGGACGGCCACTGCAGGTCGCCAGGAAGGCACTGGAATCGAAAACGGCGGACATCTTCAGTTGACGGCGTCGACCATGCCGTGGCGTACCGCGAGCAGAGCCAGCTCGACGTCGCTGGTGATGGAAAGCTTCTCGAAGATGCGATAGCGGTAGGTGTTGACCGTCTTCGGTGACAGGCACAGCTTGTCGGAGATGGTCTGTACCTTGTGGCAGTTGGCGATCATCAGGGCGATCTGGATTTCCCGCTCGGAGAGCAGGTCGAACGGCGAGCCGCTGGTCTGCGGCTGGAAGGATTTCAGCGCCAGTTGCTGGGCGATCTGCGGGTCGATGTAACGCTGGCCGGCGAATACCAGGCGAATGGCCTGCACCATTTCGTCCAACGCGGCGCCCTTGGTCAGATAACCGGCGGCGCCGGCCTGCAGCAGACGCGTGGGGAAGGGATCTTCCTCGCACACGGTGACGGCGACGACTTTGATGTCGGGATGGCTGCGCATCAGCTTGCGGGTGGCTTCCAGGCCGCCGATGCCGGGCATCTTCACGTCCATCAGCACCACGTCGGGTTTAAGCTCGCGAACCTTGAGCAGGGATTCCTCCCCGGTGCAGGCTTCACCGACCACTTGCAGGCCATCGATGTCGGCGAGCATGCGGGTAATACCCGTGCGAACCAGATCGTGGTCGTCGACTACCAGCACCCTAATCACTCGCCACCTCATTGCCCATTGTCAGCCACCACACACGACGGTGAAGTTGTACTTGCCGAGCACCATAGCAGGCAGGCGGATGAAGGCCCAGCTTGGCGCATGGCAGTCAAAAATTAAGCGTCAGATTAAGGTAAGGCGTTGCACAAGGCAAAAGAGAAATTGGCAGTGTTGGCTCAGCTCACGCCGTCCCGCTCGACCAACCCAGGAAATCGCATTCTTCCGTTCCTACCCCTTTGCTGCATGACCGCTCTCGATTGTGCTCGCGCCGTAATGCAGCTCAGCAAGGTGATTCTAGCAAGTCATATCGATTCGTGGGGGTATGGCATAGCGTAATGAGCGGCCTCAAATCCATGGCCAAGCCTAGAAAAGATTACCCAAGGCCTTGCATTCACTTTAACCCTCTTCCCTGCCCGTCATCTTGTCGACATAGGCCGCAAAGAACCAATCCGGAATATCCTCGGTCTTGAACTCAAGGGCATTGCCATCGGTGATTTCAGCAAGAAGCACGGAACCCTCACCGGAGTTATCGAAGATATAGGCACGATTGCTAGCCGCTACGGCTGCCGGCAGCAGTTCAAGCGATCTCACGTATCGGGATCGAACCTTGTCAGGCTCGACCTCGTGCCCACCACCCTCAACACGAATTCTCACGCGGTCAACGTTGATTTCAGGGTCTTCAGTCGAAACGAAATAGAGGTAGGTTCGGTACCCATGCTCCATGGCCTTCTGCATTATCTCGACCTTGCTGGGGTGAGACATGACCGTTTCAAAGGTGAAATCCACACCTTTTTCGAGCAGACGCTGACGAATGAAGTCAGCAATTACCGAGGCGAAATAGGAGTCGACCCTGACCTTGCTGTAGTCGATTCTGGAACCGTCCAGGCCGAGCTTGGCGGCCTCCTCACTCAGCCCCTTCTTGATCAGCAAGGGGTTTGTAGCGTGGATATCGAGAAGATCTTGAAGGCAAACTTCGATATCGAAGGCGGCCAGGTCTATGAACCCCGTGGCCTTGGCCTCCGCTTCCAGCACGTCGGCATTCACGAATATTCGGATTTTCAGGAGTTCGGTTAGGTCATCCTTGATGGTGCTCTTACCCGATCCGTTTGGCCCAGCGAAGATTCGAAGCCTAGGCACTGTGTCCAGCCACTTGGCCTTCTATGCTGCGCACAGCGACCACTTGGCCGACAGTCACCTTACGCCGTGGCTTAGCCTTGCCTACTACTTCAATGCTGCCATCACGCGAAACACGAACCAGGTTACCGTTGTGGGTACGCAGGACGCCCTTGCTACTTGCCTGCAATGCGCGCAGGTACGCGGAACGGGTGGCCTCCATTGCTTGGCGGGCAACCATTTCGGAAGACTCCAGGCCGGACTGGGTAGGCTTTGCTTTTGCTTTCGTGCTCATAGGACGCTCCAAGCGAGAAGAACAAAGGCTGTTTCGTCGCTTGGGACATCATAGCTTCAAAAGGCGGCGCCCAAAAGAGCAACTCATGGCTTGTATGGGGGCGCTGGCGAGGGGGAGCCCAGCGCCATTCCTTGCATACAGGAGATGGCGGAAGCGGTGAGATTCGAACTCACGGATAGTTGCCCATCGACGGTTTTCAAGACCGTTGCCTTAAACCACTCGGCCACGCTTCCGTATTCGTAGTGCGCAGGTCAGGGATGTTGCATACCTGCGCAGCGATGCGGGCGGCAATCTTACCGGAACGCAACACACTGTCAAACTCTCTGTCTTGGCACTTGGGTAAGCTCTGTTATGATCCGGAGCAATCGGATTACGGATCCCCTCGTACTTACCAGGAGTGTCGCCATGCAAGAGCAAGATTATGTACTCAACCACTCGCAGGCCGACCAGATCGAGGTCAGCCGCGTGCTGCGCAACACCTACAGCCTGTTGGCCATCACCCTGGCCTTCAGCGGTCTGGTGGCCTTTCTCAGCCAGCGCGCCAACCTGCCGTACCCGAACTTCTTCGTGGTGCTGATCGGCTTCTACGGCCTGTTCTTCCTCACCTACAAGCTGCGTGACTCGGCCTGGGGCCTGGTTTCCACCCTCGCCCTGACCGGTTTCATGGGCTATACCCTCGGCCCGATCCTCAACCTCTATCTGGGCATGGCCAACGGCGCGCAGGTGATCACCTCGGCGTTCTCCATGACCGCACTGGTGTTCTTCGGTCTGTCCGCCTATGTGCTCACCACCCGCAAGGACATGAGCTTCCTCAGCGGCTTCATCACCGCCGGCTTCTTCGTGCTGATCGGCGCGATGCTGGCCAGCTTCTTCTTCCAGATCAGCGGCCTGCAACTGGCGATCAGCGCCGGCTTCGTGCTGTTCTCCTCGGTGTGCATCCTGTTCCAGACCAGCGCCATCATCCACGGTGGCGAGCGTAACTACATCATGGCCACCATCAGCCTCTATGTGTCGATCTACAACCTGTTCATCAGCCTATTGCAGATCTTCGGCATCATGGGTGGTGACGACTGACAGGTTTCGTCCCCCTCTGAGCCCGCTTCGGCGGGCTTTTCTTTTTGTGCGCGGCACCTGCCAGGCCTTATCATTGCCGCAGTTTTGAGCTGTCGGACGCCCCATGAAGTTTGCCATCGCCCTGTTCGCCGCACCTCACCTGCCCGCCTCGCGCCGCGCCCTGCGCTTCGCCCAGGCGGCATTGGCGGGTGGCCACGAAATCGTCCGCCTGTTCTTCTATCAGGATGGCGTGCACAGCGCCGCCAGCAATGTGGTCAGCCCGCAGGATGAGCTGGATATGCCCAGGGAGTGGCGCGAATTCGTCGCGGCCAACGGGCTGGACGCCGTGGTCTGCATCGCGGCGGCGCTGCGCCGGGGCGTTCTGGATGAGGCGGAAGCGCAACGTTACGCCCGCCCTGCCGCCAACCTGCAGGCGCCTTGGGAGCTGTCCGGTCTGGGCCAGTTGCACGAGGCGGCGCAACAGGCCGACCGCCTGATCTGTTTCGGAGGCCATTGATGAGCAAATCGCTGTTGATCATCAGCCGTCAGGCCCCCTGGAGCGGCCCCGGCGCTCGCGAGGCACTGGATATCGCCCTGGCCGGCGGCGCCTTCGATCTGCCCATCGGCCTGCTGTTTCTCGATGACGGCGTGCTGCAACTGAGCACCGGCCAGCAGCCCGGTGCGCTGCAACAGAAGGATCTCGGTGCCAACCTGCAGGCCCTGCCGATGTTCGGCGTCGAGGATCTGTACGCCAGCCAGCGCAGCCTGAACGAGCGCGGCCTCGGCGAGGCCGAACTGAACCTTGCGGTGCAGCACCTGGACGATAGCGCGCTGACCGCCCTTCTCGACCGTTACGACCAGGTGATCACCCTCTGATGGCCACCCTGCACATTCTTTCCCATTCGCCGTTCGCCGACAGCCGTCTGGCCAGTTGCCTGCGTCTGCTCGGTGCAGGTGATGCCCTGCTGCTCAGCGGCGATGCGGTTTACGCGCTGCAACCCGGCACGGCCAATCTGCAGGCGCTGCAACTGATGCCGGCCAGCATTGCCCTGCATGCCCTGGACGAAGACCTCACCGCCCGTGGCCTGCAAGCACCGGAGCGGGTGCAGGCAGTGGACTACCCCGGGTTCGTCGAACTCTGCACCCGCTACGCCAAGGTCAATAGCTGGTTATGAGCACGCTGAACGTCGGTGGACGCGAAATCGCCCTGGACAAGGACGGCTACCTGGTCGACCTGCAGGACTGGTCACGCCCGGTCGCCGAGGCACTGGCCAACGGCGAAGACCTGCAACTGAGCGATGAGCACTGGGAAATCCTTCAGCTACTGCGCGATTTCTATGCCGAATTCCAGCTCTCGCCAGCCAATCGCCCGCTGATCAAATACGTGGCGTTGAAACTGGGTACGGAAAAAGGCAACAGCCTGCACCTCAATCGCCTGTTCAAGGGCACCCCCGCCAAACTCGCCGCCAAGCTCGCCGGCCTGCCGAAACCGACCAATTGCCTATGAACCTGATCACCCCCGCCGAACACCCTTTCGCTCAGTTCGTGCGCATTCTCGGCAAGGGCAAACGCGGCGCACGCGGCCTGACCCGCGAAGAAGCGCGCGAAGCCATGGGCATGCTGCTCGATGGACAGGTCGAGGACGCCCAGCTCGGCGCTTTTCTGATGCTGCTGCGACACAAGGAGGAAAGCGCCGAGGAGCTGGCCGGCTTCACCGAGGCGATCCGTCAGCGCTTGCCCACGCCAGGCGTTGCCGTGGATCTGGACTGGCCCAGCTACGCTGGCAAGAAGCGCCACCTGCCCTGGTATCTGTTGGCAGCCAAGGCCCTCGCCGCCAGCGGCGTGCGCATCTTCATGCACGGCGGCGGCGCCCACACGGCCGGGCGCCTGTATAGCGAGCAGCTACTGCAGCGCCTGGATATCCCGCGTTGCCAGGATTGGCAGGCGGTTGCAGAAAGCCTCGACCGGCACAACCTGGCTTTCGCCTATCTGGGCGACTGGATGGCGCCCTTGCAGCGCATGATCGACCTGCGCAACACCCTTGGTCTGCGCTCGCCGATTCACTCCCTGGCGCGGGTGATCAATCCGCTCGCGGCCCGTTGCGGTCTGCAAAGCATCTTCCACCCCGGTTACCAGGCCGTGCACCGCGAGGCCAGCCGGCTGCTGGGTGATCATGCCATCGTCATCAAGGGCGAAGGCGGCGAGATCGAGGTCAACCCGGACGCCGCCTGCCACCTCTACGGCACAGGTGATGGCGAGGCCTGGGATGAAGAGTGGCCCGCGCTGTCAGCGCAGCGCCACGTCAAACCCGAGCGCCTGGATGCCGAGCACCTGCTGGCCGTCTGGCGCGGCGAGGCCGAGGACGACTATGCCCGCCTGGCCATTCTGGCGACCATGGCGCTGGCCTTGCGTGGCCTGGGCCTGGGCCGCGATACGGCCTTCAGCGAGGCGGAAAAGCGCTGGAACGCACGCCACTTATCGAGCTGACCGATAGGCGGAGCCAGGTTTTTCCATCTTTCTATCGAAGCAACCGCGATAGACTGCAGATTCATTCGCAGGCAAGAGGTAGGCAGCATGGGTTTGCTGATCGAAGGCACCTGGCACGATCAATGGTACGACACCGGCAAGAGCGGCCGTTTCCAGCGCGAGGAAGCGCAACGCCGCCACTGGATCACCGCCGACGGCAGCGCCGGCCCCAGCGGCGAATCGGGCTTCAAGGCGGGGGCAGGGCGTTACCACCTGTACGTTTCCCTGGCCTGCCCCTGGGCACACCGCACCCTCCTTCTGCGCAAGCTCAAGGGCCTGGAAGATCTGATCGAGGTGTCGGTGGTCAGTTGGCTGATGGGCGATCACGGCTGGACCTTCGACCCTCAGCACGGCTCCAGCGGTGACAAGCTCGACGACCTGGAATACCTGTATCAGCGGTATACCGCCGATGACGCCAGCTACACGGGCCGCGTTACCGTGCCGCTGTTGTGGGACAAACAGCAGCAGCGCATCGTCAGCAACGAGTCGGCCGAAATCATCCGCATGTTCAACAGCGCCTTCGACGGCCTGACCGGCAACGACCTGGACTTCTATCCGCAGCCGCTACGCGAGCGCATCGATCGGCTCAACGATGGCATCTATCCGGCGGTGAACAACGGCGTCTACCGCGCTGGCTTCGCCACCACCCAGGAGGCCTACGAAGAGGCCTTCGACGAGCTGTTCACCACGCTCGACGAACTGGAAGCCCTGCTGGGCGAACGGCGCTACCTGGCCGGTGAGTACCTGACCGAAGCGGATATTCGCCTGTTCACCACGCTGATTCGCTTCGATGCCGTCTACCACGGGCACTTCAAGTGCAACCTGCGGCGCATCCTCGACTACCCGAACCTGTCCAACTGGCTGCGCGAGTTGTACCAGTGGCCGGGTGTCGCCGAGACGGTGGATTTCACCCATATCAAGTCGCACTACTACGCCAGCCACGCCACCATCAACCCCACCGGCATCATCCCCAAAGGGCCTCGGCAGGACTTCAGCCAGTCGCATGACCGTGGGCGGCTGCCAGGCAAGGGCGTATATCGCCCTTAGGTCGATTGCACGGGGCGGATCGCGCTGTATTGATTCGCCCTGCTGCGCTCCTCAGGCATCAGAGCCCGCGTTGCGCGCCCTCGAACCAGGCCAGCTTGTCACGCAGGGTGACCACCTCACCGACGATCACCAGCGTCGGTGCGTGCACCTCGTGCTCGGCCACTAGCTGCGGCAAACTTTCCAGCGTGCCGGTGAACACCCGCTGGCTCTGCGTGGTGCCCTGCTGCACCAGGGCCGCCGGCGTGTTGGCCGCACGGCCGTGAGCGACCAGTTGCGCGCAAATGTCCGGCAGGCCGACCAGGCCCATGTAGAACACCAGGGTTTGCCCCGGCGCCACCAGATCCTTCCAGGGCAGGTTGCTGCTGCCATCCTTGAGATGGCCGGTGACGAAGCGCACCGACTGCGCATGGTCGCGGTGGGTCAGTGGGATACCGGCGTAGGCGGCGCAGCCCGAAGCGGCGGTGATGCCCGGCACCACCTGGAAGGGAATGCCCTCGCCCGCCAGTTGCTCGATCTCCTCGCCGCCACGGCCGAAGATGAAGGGGTCGCCGCCTTTCAGACGCAGCACGCGCTTGCCTTCTCGCGCCAGGTCGATCAGTAGCTGGTTGATCTGTTCCTGCGGCACGGCGTGCTCGGCGCGGCGCTTGCCCACATAGATGCGCTCGGCATCACGGCGGCACAGGTCGATGATCGCCGGGGCCACCAGGCGGTCATAGAGCACCACGTCGGCCTGCTGCATCAGGCGCAGGGCACGGAAAGTCAGCAGGTCGGGGTCGCCAGGGCCGGCGCCGACCAGATACACCTCGCCCAGCGCTCGCGGCGCGGCACCGGCCAGGCGTTCTTCCAGAAGGCGCTCACCCTCCTCCGGCTTGCCGGCGAATACGCTCTCGGCGATCTGCCCCTGAAACACGTCCTCCCAGAACACCCGGCGCTGCTGTACATCCGGAAATAGCTGCTTAACCCGATCCCGGAAGCGCTTGCCGAGGTTGGCCAATTGGCCATAGGTGGCCGGAATCCAGGTTTCGATCTTGGCGCGGATCAGCCTGGCCAGCACGGGGGCATCCCCGCCGCTGCTGACCGCGACGATCAGTGGCGAACGGTCGACGATGGCCGGGAAGATAACGCTGCACAACGCCGGCGCATCCACCACGTTGACCGGAATGCCCAGCGCCTGCGCCTCTGCGGAAATACGCGCGTTGAGCGGCTCGTCGTCGGTGGCGGCGATCACCAGCCCGACGCCCTGCAGGTCACCACTGGCGTAACCGCGCAGAAACACGCCAGCCTCGCCGGCCATGGCCTGCAGTTCACTGCGGATCTCCGGAGCCACAACATGCAGGCGCGCCCCGGCCTCGGCCAGCAGGCGCGCCTTGCGCAGCGCCACCTCGCCACCGCCGACGACCAGCACCGGGCGCTCTTTGAGCTTGTGAAAAAGCGGAAGAAATTCCATGAAGCAGCCTCAAGCTGCAAGCCACAAGCTTCAAGCGCGTCTTGCAGCTTGGGGCTTGCAGCTTGCGACTCTGGTTAGATGACGTCGATACCGCCCATATAGGGCTTGAGCACTTCGGGCACGCGAATGCTGCCGTCGGCCTGCTGGTAGTTTTCCAGTACCGCGACCAGGGTGCGCCCCACCGCCAGGCCGGAGCCGTTGAGGGTGTGAACCAGTTCGGTCTTGCCGGTTTCCGGGTTGCGGTAGCGCGCCTGCATGCGACGCGCCTGGAAGTCACCGCAGTTGGAGCAGGAAGAAATCTCGCGGTACTTGTCCTGGCTCGGCACCCAGACCTCCAGGTCGTAGGTCTTGGTGGCACCGAAGCCCATGTCGCCGGTGCACAGGGCCAGCACCCGGTAAGGCAGCTCCAGCGCCTGCAGCACGCGCTCGGCATTGGCGGTCAGGCTTTCCAGCGCTTCATAGGACTTGCTTGGCTCGACGATCTGCACCATCTCCACCTTGTCGAACTGGTGCTGGCGGATCATGCCGCGGGTATCGCGCCCGGAGGCACCGGCTTCGCTGCGGAAGCACGGGGTATGGGCGACGAACTTCAGCGGCAGTTGCTTGGCATCTAGAATCTCGCCGGCCACGATATTGGTCAGCGACACCTCGGCGGTCGGAATCAGGTAAAAGTCGGCCTCGCCTTCGCGGGTGATCTTGAACAGGTCTTCCTCGAACTTGGGCAACTGGCCGGTGCCCTGCAGGGCCGGCGCCTGTACCAGATAAGGTGTGTAGGCCTCTTCGTAGCCATGCTCGGCGGTGTGCAGGTTGATCATGAACTGCGCCAGGGCACGATGCAGGCGGGCGATGGGGCCGCGCAGCAGGGCGAAACGGGCGCCGGACAGCTTGGCCGCGGTCTCGAAATCCAGCCAGCCATGCTGCTCGCCAAGGGCGACGTGATCCTTGATCTCGAAATCGAAGGCACGCGGGGTGCCCCAGCGGCGCACTTCGACGTTGCCCTCTTCGTCCGCGCCTACCGGCACCGACTCGTGCGGCAGGTTGGGAATGGTCAGCATCAGGTGATCGAGCTCGGCCTGGATGCCGTCCAGCTCACGCTTGGCCTCCTCCAGCTCGTTGCCCATGCGGTCGACATCGGCCAGCAAGGGCGCGATGTCCTCACCGCGCGCCTTGGCCTGGCCAATGGACTTGGAACGGCTGTTGCGCTCGGCCTGCAACTGCTCGGTGCGCACCTGCACCGACTTGCGCTGACTCTCCAGTGCCTCGAGGCGGGCGACATCGAGGGCGAAGCCTCGGGTAGCGAGGCGCTCGGCGATTTCGGTGAGTTGCGTGCGGACGAGTTTGGAATCGAGCATGTTCGGGTCTCAATACATCGGCGAAATAAGGTGACGGCCACCAGTGTGACGCGGGTGGTGGAGTGTAAAGCCTTAACAGGCTGTTGAAAAACTACCTGCGTTGGCAATGCTGCGTTAAAAACAGACTCAAAATGCTCATATACAGCTCGTAAACTGCGCTTTTTCGCCTGTTTTTTCCTTGCCTTGCCTGCCTCGCCTACGTTTTTCAACGGCCTGTTAGCGGGTCAGGACGCCAATCGAGCCAGGCTCAGACCGACCCAGGCCGCCAACAGACCGCCCAGGATACTGAAGGCCAGATAGCCGAAGGCCTCCGGGGCACGACCGCCGTCCAGCAGCTTCATGATTTCCAGGCTGAAGGAGGAAAAGGTGGTGAAGCCGCCCAGCAGGCCGGTGACCAGCCCGGTGCGCAGCTCCAGCGGCAGGTCGGTGCGAGTCAGGAACAGCCCGGAGAGCAGGCCGATCAGCAGGCAGCCGACGAGATTCACGGCGAAGGTGCCCAGGTAGAAGTGACGCGGCCAATAACCAGCGAACCAGCTCGCTATCAGAAAGCGCAGCACCGATCCCACAGCTCCGCCCAGAGCGACGGCCAGCGCGACACGAATCATGGTTTTCTCCTTTGCCTGGGGCTGCTGGCGTCCAATTGACGCAAATGCTGCAGCTTATCGCGGATCTTCAGCTCCAGACCACGCGGCACCGGATCATAGTACTGCCGAGGTTCGAGGGTTTCGGGGAAATAATCCTCGCCGGCGGCATAGGCATCCGGTTCGTCGTGAGCGTAGCGGTATTCGTCGCCGTAGCCGAGCTGCTTCATCAGCTTGGTCGGCGCGTTGCGCAGGTGCAGCGGCACTTCCTGCGAACCCTGTTCGGCAGCATCGCGCATGGCCGCCTTGAAAGCCGTGTACACCGCGTTGCTCTTCGGCGCACAGGCCAGGTAGACGATGGCCTGGGCCACCGCCAGCTCGCCTTCCGGGCTGCCCAGGCGCTCCTGCACGTCCCAGGCGTTGAGGCACAGGGTCAGGGCGCGTGGGTCGGCGTTGCCGATGTCTTCGCTGGCCATGCGTACCACACGGCGGGCGATGTACAGCGGGTCGCAGCCACCGTCGAGCATGCGCGCGTACCAGTACAGGGCGCCGTCGGGGCTGGAGCCGCGCACCGATTTGTGCAGCGCGGAAATCTGGTCGTAGAAGGCTTCGCCGCCCTTGTCGAAGCGCCGACGGCTGTCACCCAGCAGGTTCTGCAGCAGTTCGACATCGATCTCACCGCCGTCCTCGGCCAGGTCGGCGGCGTTCTCGAGGAAGTTCAGCAGGCGTCGGCCATCGCCATCGGCAGCCGCCAGGAGAATCTGGAAGGCCTCGTCCGGCAGGCGCAACTGGCGCTCGCCCAGGCCTTTCGGGTCGGTGAGTGCGCGAGTGACCAGCTTGCGCATGGCCGCTTCGTCGAGGCTTTTCAGCACATAGACGCGGGCCCGTGACAGCAGTGCGTTGTTCAGCTCGAACGAGGGGTTTTCCGTGGTGGCGCCAATGAAGATCAGCGTGCCGTCTTCCACGTAGGGCAGGAAGGCGTCCTGCTGGCTCTTGTTGAAGCGGTGCACCTCGTCGACGAAAAGGATGGTGCGACGGCCATACTGGGCCGCATGCTGCTGAGCCACCTCGACGGCCTGGCGGATTTCCTTGACCCCCGAGAGCACGGCGGAAATGGTCTCGAAATGCGCGTCGGTGACCTTGGCCAGCAAGCGCGCCAGGGTGGTTTTGCCCACGCCCGGTGGCCCCCAGAAGATCATCGAGTGCAAGGCGCCCTGCTCCAGCGCCTCGCGCAGCGGCTTGCCCGGCGCCAATACGTGCTCCTGGCCGACGTACTCGTCCAGGCTGGTGGCACGCAAACGCGCAGCCAGAGGCTGCGCGACGGGTTGGCGGCCGAACAGATCCACGGCTTACTCCTGGATGACGTCCGCGCCGTCGGGGATGTCGAAGCTGAACAGGCTGTCGTCGACCGGCTCGTTCATCTTCACGTTGAGGAACAGGATGTTGGTGCGCTGGCCGATGCTGTCGATCAACTGCATGTCGTTGAGCACGCGGTTGCGGAAGGACAGGCGCAGGCTGTCGAACAGGCTGTCCTTGGCCTTGGGCTTGAGGATGAAGTCGACCACGCTGCCGCCTTCCTTGTAGTCGATGTCGAAGTTCTCGCGAATCTGCGACACATCGCCGGAGAGCAGCAGCGCCGGGGTATGGGTCAGACGCTGGTCGAGGGTCTGGATGGTCACCTGTTGCAGATCCGGGTCATACAGCCAGACCTTCTTGCCGTTGGAAACCAGCAACTGTTCCATCGGCTGATCGGTGTGCCAGCGGAACATGCCTGGGCGCTTGAGCACCATTTGCCCGGCGCTTTCCTGCAATTGGGTGCCACTGGCATCGAGAGTCAGTTGGGAAAAACGAGCGCTGATGGTCTGCGCCTGATTGAGCAATTCGGTCAGACGCTTGACGGCCGCGTCCTCGTCGGCGTGAGCGGTGAGCCAGGTGAAACTCAGAGCAGCCAGCAGTAGCAGGCGGATAACGCGCATATGAACCCCTTGAGTCCGTGTAAGGAAGGATTGCTGGCGGCCGCAGCCGCCTCGAAATATCTAGACCGCAAGCCCGGCAGGCGGTGCCGGGCGCTCAGTCACGCGATGGCCCGGGCGCGATGACCTCGCGCGAGCCGTTGGTGTTCATCGCGGTCACCACCCCTGCCATTTCCATCGCCTCGATCATCCGCGCGGCGCGGTTGTAGCCGATCTTGAGTTTGCGCTGCACGGCGGAAATGGAGGCGCGGCGGCTTTCCAGCACGAAGTTGACGGCCTCGTCGTACAGCGGGTCTTCCTCACTGCCCTCGCCGCCGCCTTCGCCACTGCCACCCTCGAAGCCGGTGCTGCCGCCTTCGTCGACACCGGCAAGGATGTCCTCGTTGTAATCCGGTGCACCGCGCAGTTTCCACGCCTCGACCACGCGGTGTACCTCGTCATCGGAAACGAAGGCGCCGTGCACACGGATCGGCAGGCTGGTGCCGGGCGGCATGTACAGCATGTCACCGTGGCCCAACAGTTGCTCGGCACCACCCTGGTCGATGATGGTGCGCGAATCGATCTTGCTCGACACCTGGAAGGCCATGCGCGTCGGGATGTTGGCCTTGATCAGACCGGTGATCACGTCCACCGACGGACGCTGCGTGGCCAGAATCAGGTGAATGCCGGCTGCCCGCGCCTTCTGGGCGATACGGGCGATCAGCTCTTCCACCTTCTTGCCGACGATCATCATCATGTCGGCGAACTCGTCCACCACCACCACGATGGTCGGCAAGGGCTTGAGCAACGGCGCCTCGTCATCCATGTTCTCGCGGCGGAACAGGGGATCCGGGATGGGTTCGCCCGCTTCGATGGCGTCCTTGACCTTGCGGTTGAAGCCCGCCAGGTTGCGCACGCCCATCTTCGACATCAATTTGTAGCGCCGCTCCATCTCGGCCACGCTCCAGCGCAGGGCGTTGGCCGCTTCCTTCATGTCGGTGACCACCGGACACAGCAGGTGCGGAATGCCTTCGTAGATCGACAGCTCGAGCATTTTCGGGTCGATCATGATCAGCCGCGCATCTTCCGGGCTCGACTTGAACAGGATCGACAGGATCATGGCGTTGACCCCCACCGACTTACCCGAGCCGGTGGTACCGGCCACCAGCAGGTGCGGCATCTTAGCCAGGTCGGTGATCACCGGCTTGCCACCGATGTCATGCCCCAGGGCCAGGGTCACCGGCGACTTGGCTTCGTCGTACTCCGGCGTCGACAGCACTTCGGAGAAGCGCACGATCTGCCGGTTCTCGTTGGGAATCTCGATACCGACCGTGGTCTTGCCCGGAATCACCTCGACCACGCGCACGCTGGTCACCGCCAGCGAACGGGCCAAGTCCTTGGCCAGGTTGGCGATACGGCTGACCTTAACCCCGGCAGCCGGCTGAATTTCGTAGCGAGTGATCACCGGGCCCGGGTGAATCGAGTCCACCGCCACCTCGACGCCGAACTCCTTGAGCTTGATTTCCAGCAGATGGCCGACGCCGGCCAGCGATTCCGGCGAATACTCGACCTTCTTCGCCTCGGCCGGGTCGAGCAGGGAGATCGGTGGCAAGGTGCCTTCCACGGCACTGTCGACGAACAGCGGCGCCTGCTTTTCCTTCTGTACGCGCTTGCTCGGCTCCGGCGCCTTGGCCGGTGGCGGTGTGGCAATGACCGGCGCCGGGCGCTTCTCCCGCTCGCTCATGTGCTTGCTCAGCGATTCCTCGCGTTCGAGCATGCGCTCCTTGACCCTGGCCTGCTCGCGGCGGTCGGCGATGACCGGCGCCGCCACTTCGTTGACCCGCTCGTCCAGCTCGCGCAGTTGCGCGACCATCTGCTTGCGCTCGCTGCGAGCGCTCCACCAGCCACTGATGGCGCCGTAGATCAGCTCGATCAGATCGAGGGTGATCTTGCCGGTCAGATCCATCACGCGGAACCAGGACAGGTCGGTGAACACGGTCAGGCCGAAGAGGAACAGCGCCAGGAACAGCAAGGTACTGCCCTGCACGTTCAGCGCATGCACCGCCAGGTCGCCCAGGCTGGCACCGAGCATGCCACCGCCGGAGCCCTGCATGCCGGGGCCTGCCGCAAAATGGATATCACCCAGCGCCACGCCGGAGAGAATCAGGAACACCAGGCCGATGCTGTGCCAGGAAAACATCCAGCCATTGAAGTGCCAGGGTTGATTGCGCGTGCGAAACACCTGCAGGGTCTTGACACCCAGCAGCAGCGGGAAGATGTAGGCGAAGTAGCCCAGCGCGCCGAACAGTGCGCTGGACAACCAGGCGCCGATGCTGCCACCGGCATTGGCGATGCGCTGAACCTGAACGCTGTTGTCCCAGGCAGGATCCGAGGCACTATAGGTGAGCAGCGCCATCAACACGTACAAACAGAGTGCTGCCAAGGCGATCAGGGCGCCTTCCTTCAGTCGATACTGAAGTTTCAGGCGCCAATCCGGAGTCTGCGAGGTGGAATTCTTCAAAACAGCCATATCCTGCGCGCTAGGCGCGTCCATCGGTAATTGCCGCAAAAGGAGGCATTGTACGGTTTTGCCCGCCTATCGTCATAACCTGAGCAATCAGACGGCGCTCCCGCAGCAGCGATGCTTCGGTGTAGCATAGCCGCCAGCAGATTCCATGCGGCTCAATTGGAGCACGCATTCTCTTTTGTGACAAAGGCTTATGGGGTTTTTTTATGAGCGAAGTCAAGCATTCACGCCTGATCATCCTGGGTTCCGGCCCTGCCGGTTACAGCGCTGCCGTCTACGCCGCGCGTGCCAATCTCAAGCCCGTGATCATCACCGGCATCCAGCCTGGCGGTCAGCTCACCACCACCACCGAAGTGGACAACTGGCCCGGTGACGTCGAAGGCCTCACCGGCCCAGCCCTGATGGAGCGCATGCAGAAGCATGCCGAGCGTTTCGACACCGAGATCATCTACGACCACATCCACACCGCCGAGTTGCAGAGCCGCCCCTTCGTGCTCAAGGGCGACAGTGGCACCTACAGCTGCGATGCGCTGATCATCGCCACCGGCGCCAGCGCCCAGTACCTCGGCCTGCCGTCGGAAGAGGCCTTCTCCGGCAAGGGCGTCTCGGCCTGCGCCACCTGCGATGGCTTCTTCTATCGCAACCAGGTGGTGGCCGTGATCGGTGGCGGCAACACCGCCGTGGAAGAAGCGCTGTATCTCTCCAACATCGCCAAGGAAGTGCACCTGGTGCATCGCCGCGACAAGCTGCGCGCGGAGAAGATTCTGCAGGACAAGCTGTTCGACAAGGCCGAGAACGGCAATATGCGCCTGCACTGGAACCACACCCTGGACGAAGTACTGGGCGACCAGACGGGTGTCACCGGCGTGCGCCTGAAGAACACCCTCGACGGCAGCACCCAGGAACTGGAGCTGGCCGGCGTGTTCATCGCCATCGGCCACAAACCCAACACCGAGCTGTTCATCGGCCAACTGGACATGCACGACGGCTACCTGAAGATCAAGGGCGGCAGCGAAGGCAATGCCACTGCCACCAGCATCGAAGGCGTGTTCGCCGCCGGCGACGTGGCCGACCACGTTTATCGCCAGGCGATCACCTCGGCCGGCGCCGGCTGCATGGCTGCGCTGGACGTCGAGAAGTTCCTCGAAAGCAATTGACAGAACCGGGCGAGCCGTTCGCTCGCCCTCCCCTGCCCCGCCGGATAACCGCGCATGCTGACCTGGCTGCAACGTGACTCACTGCAATTCCCGCCGCTCGACAAGGCCATGCGCGAGCCCAATGGCCTGCTGGCAGCCGGCGGCGACCTCAGCGCCGAACGCCTGATCAGCGCCTACCGCCACGGCTGTTTTCCCTGGTTCCAGGACGGCCAGCCGATCCTCTGGTGGTCACCGGATCCACGCACAGTGTTGTTCCCCGAGGAGCTTCACGTTTCCCGCAGCCTCGCCAAGCTGCTGCGCCAGCAGCGCTTTCGCGTCAGCTTCGACCAGGACTTCGCTGCCGTCATCGCTGCCTGCGCGGCGCCACGGGATTATGCCGATGGCACCTGGATCACCGGCGGCATGCAGCAAGCCTATCTGCGCCTGCATGAGCGCGGCCTCGCCCATTCGGTGGAGGTCTGGCAGGACCAGGAACTGGTCGGTGGCCTGTATGGTCTGGCCATGGGCCGCCTGTTTTTCGGCGAATCCATGTTCAGCCGTACCGACAATGCTTCCAAGGTGGGCTTCGTCACGCTGGTCGGCAAACTGCAACAATGGGGCTTCACCCTCATCGACTGCCAGATGCCCACGCAACACCTGCATAGCTTCGGCGCCAGAGCCATACCGCGCGCCACCTTCGCCGAGTATCTACAGCGTTATCTGGACGAACCCAGTGCCGCCGACTGGCGTCCATGACGCAGCAGGCGAATGCCGACAACTTGTGACCTCGACAGATATTGCCCAACGCGTGTGGTAGGCCTCAAAACCCTGGCTTACACTCTAGAGGCAAGGCTTTAACGAGGTACCACCATGACCGAGCTGGCTCGCCTGAAGTTCTACGCCACCCAGCCCCATCCATGCAGCTACCTGCCCGACGAACAGGCCACCACCCTGTTTCTCGATCCCAGTCAGCCCATGGACGTACAGGTGTATGCCGAACTTTCCGACATGGGCTTTCGCCGCAGCGGCGACCATCTCTATCGCCCGCACTGCCAGCAATGCACGGCTTGCATTCCGGCGCGCATTCCCGCTGCGTTGTTCATCCCCAATCGCCAGCAACGCCGCATTCTCAAGCGTAACGAAGACATCAACGTGCGCTCGGTACGCCCGGCATTCACCGAGGAGTACTACGACCTGTACGTGCGCTACATCGAGCAGCGCCATGCCGATGGCGACATGTACCCACCCAGCCGCGATCAGTTCGCCACCTTCCTGGTGCGCGACCTGCAGTTCTCTCGCTTCTATGAGTTCCGCCTGCAGGATCGCCTGCTGGCCATCGCCGTTACCGACGTGCTGCCCAATGGCCTCTCGGCGGTCTACACCTTCTATGACCCCGACGAGGAGCGCCGCAGCCTCGGCCGTTTCGCCATTCTCTGGCAGATCGGCGAAACCGAGCGCCTGGGTCTGGAGGCCGTTTACCTGGGCTACTGGATCAAGAACTGCCGCAAGATGAACTACAAGACCCAGTACCGCCCCATCGAACTCTTCGTCAATCAACGCTGGACACTACTCACCTAGGGTCTGTTGACGTTTCGCTCGCGGCCGCGACGGAGCCAGTTTTTGCGCGGAGCTAGGCGCGAGACGCGAAGTTTGGTCGCCCAAATGAGCCGTTGAGCAACAACGGTTCGCGCAAAAACTGGCCCGTCCCTTCGGGTTGCGCGGCAAATTGCGCCATGCGTCGTTGCGGGATTTGGCAAGGGAACGACCATTACCTGCATCCCGCGCCTAGCCCGGCGCAATTTGGCGCAGCAACGCGGCTCACGTCGAAACATCAACAGGCCCTAGCGCCCTCCGCCAACCTTCCAGGCCCCTCGACAATCCAAGCCACTTGGCGTAGCCCCCTGTTTTCGGGCACAATGCACGCCGCTTTTGCCTGGCGCCAGTTGCACCGGGCCATTTTCTGGATACCGAGGGCTTTACTGCATGTCGAAAGAAGACAGCTTCGAAATGGAAGGCACTGTCGTCGACACCCTGCCCAACACCATGTTCCGCGTGGAGTTGGAAAACGGGCACGTCGTTACCGCGCACATCTCCGGCAAGATGCGCAAGAACTACATCCGCATTCTCACTGGTGACAAGGTGCGCGTCGAACTGACACCTTATGACTTGAGCAAGGGCCGCATCACCTACCGCGCCCGTTAAGCCAAGCACCAAACGAAAGCGCCCGGCATATGCCGGGCGTTTTCGTTGCTTGCAAAGAAAGCGCAGCGGCCGAAGCCGCTGCAGCCTGCGTGGCGATCAGGCGACCTCCGCCGCCGTCTCGAACTCGAAGCTCGGTTCGCCATCCTTGATGTCGATGTAGACCACGCCACCGTGCTCGGCCAGTTCGCCAAAGAGGATTTCCTCGGCCAGCGGACGCTTGATCTTGTCCTGGATCAGGCGCGCCATCGGCCTGGCGCCCATCTGCACATCGTAGCCGCGTTCGGCCAGCCAGCCGCGCGCGGCATCGCTGACTTCCAGCGTGACATGCTTGTCCTCGAGCTGCGCCTGCAGTTCGGTGAGGAACTTGTCGACGATGCTCTTGATCACTTCGTGGCTCAGGCGGCCGAACTGGATGATGGTATCCAGGCGGTTGCGGAACTCCGGAGTGAAGCTCTTCTTGATGACTTCCATGGCATCGGTGGAGTGATCCTGCTGAGTGAAGCCGATCGATGCCCGCGAGGCGGTTTCCGCACCGGCGTTGGTGGTCATGATCAGGATCACGTTGCGGAAGTCCGCCTTGCGCCCGTTGTTGTCGGTCAGGGTGCCGTGATCCATCACCTGCAGCAGCAGGTTGAAGACTTCCGGGTGCGCCTTCTCGATCTCATCGAGCAGCAGCACGCAGTGCGGTTGCTTGGTGATCGCTTCGGTAAGCAAGCCACCCTGATCGAAACCGACATAGCCGGGCGGCGCACCGATCAGGCGCGACACGGTGTGGCGTTCCATGTACTCGGACATGTCGAAGCGCACCAGCTCGATTCCCAGCGCCTTGGCCAGTTGCCGCGCCGCCTCGGTCTTGCCGACACCAGTGGGGCCGGCGAAGAGGAACGAGCCCACCGGCTTGTCCGGCGCCTTGAGCCCGGCGCGCGACAGCTTGATGGCAGTGGCCAGCGAGTCGATGGCGGCGTCCTGACCGAACACGGTGAGCTTGAGGTCGCGCTCCAGATTGCGCAGCAGTTCCTTGTCGGAGCTGGAGACATGCTTCGGCGGAATCCGCGCGATCTTGGCGACGATGTCCTCGACCTGAGCCACATCGATACGCGCCACGCGCTTGTCTTCGGGCTGCAGGCGCTGATAGGCGCCGGCCTCGTCGATCACGTCGATGGCCTTGTCCGGCATGTGCCGGTCATTGATATAGCGCGCGGCCAGTTCGGCAGCAGCGCGCAGGGCCTCGTCGCTGTATTCGATGTGGTGATGCTGCTCGAAACGCGCCTTGAGCCCCTTGAGGATGCCGACGGTATCCTCGACCGAAGGCTCGACCACGTCGACCTTCTGGAAGCGGCGTGCCAGGGCACGATCCTTCTCGAAGATGCCGCGGAACTCCTGGAAGGTGGTGGAGCCGATGCAGCGGATCTCACCGGAAGACAACAGCGGCTTGAGCAGGTTGGAGGCGTCCATCACTCCGCCCGAGGCAGCCCCGGCACCGATGATGGTGTGGATCTCATCGATGAAGAGGATGGCGTGCGGGCGCTTGCGCAGCTCGTTGAGCAGCGCCTTGAAGCGTTTCTCGAAGTCACCACGGTACTTGGTGCCGGCCAGCAAGGCACCGAGATCCAGCGAGTAGACCACGCTGTCGGCCAGCAGGTCGGGCACTTGTTCGTCGACGATGCGCTTGGCCAGGCCTTCGGCGATGGCGGTCTTGCCGACGCCAGCCTCGCCGACCAGCAACGGGTTGTTCTTGCGCCGCCGGGCAAGGATCTGCGCCACGCGTTCGACTTCATGCTCACGGCCGACCAGCGGATCGATGCGGCCCTGGCGGGCCAGCTCGTTCAGGTTGCTGGCATAGGCATCGAGCGGATTGCCAGAGGCGGAAGCTTCGCCACCCTCCTCGTCCTGCATCTCCGGGTCATGCTCATGCTGATCGCCATGGCCCGGCACCTTGGAAATACCATGAGCGATGTAGTTGACCACGTCGATACGGGCCACGCTCTGTTGCTTGAGCAGGAATACCGCCTGGCTTTCCTGTTCGCTGAAAATTGCCACCAGCACATTGGCGCCGGTCACCTCGCGCTTGCCGGAGCTTTGCACATGGAACACCGCGCGCTGCAGCACGCGCTGGAAGCCCAGGGTCGGCTGGGTTTCGCGGTCTTCGTCATGCTGGGGAATCAATGGCGTGGTGGAGTCGATGAACTCCTGCAGGTCATGGCGCAGCTTGTCGAGATTGGCTCCACAGGCACGCAGCACACTGGCTGCCGCCTCATTGTCGAGCAAGGCCAACAGCAGGTGCTCCACCGTCATAAACTCATGACGCTTGGCGCGAGCCTCTTTGAAGGCCAGATTGAGGGTGACTTCGAGCTCTCGGTTCAACATAGCTTCACCTCATACCCAAGTGGCCGGCGTTAGCCGTCCTTCTCTATTTCACAGAGTAGCGGATGCTGACTCTCCCGTGCGTACTGATTGACCTGCATGGCTTTGGTCTCCGCAATATCACGGGTGTATACGCCGCATACCGCACGCCCTTCTGTATGGACGGCCAACATGATCTTGGTCGCCAGCTCCCGATTCATGCCGAAAAAGGTTTCGAGCACTTCGACGACGAAATCCAT
Source organism: Pseudomonas sp. NCHU5216 (assembly GCF_052156495.1). Classification (NCBI taxonomy): domain Bacteria; kingdom Pseudomonadati; phylum Pseudomonadota; class Gammaproteobacteria; order Pseudomonadales; family Pseudomonadaceae; genus Pseudomonas; species Pseudomonas sp. NCHU5216. Next base: position 84,394 of record NZ_JBQLIX010000011.1, read on the forward strand.
CGGGGTGTAGTCATCGTTGAATAGGACAACCTTGTACAGCGGTGGTGCCTTGAGCGCTGGCTTGGATTCCTGGATCGCGACGCCAGAGGAGTCGTCCTCATGCTCTGCCGGGTGATCCTGATTGAATGTTAGTCGAATCTGGCTACTTGCATGCATGTTGGAATCAAAGGTTCTCGGCTGGACGAACGGGGGGATGCTTGAAGGAGTTTGACTGACTTCTCAACCCATTGCCGAGCCAACTTGACTATCGGCAAAAGGGTGTTACAACCAATGAATACCCTTTTCAATTTCAGGGTTTCAGGGATTCCGCGCCGTCGTCCAGCCGGATCGGTTAACGCGCGGAATCGAAGTGGATGATACTCCAGAGATGGGGTTCTTTGCAGAGGGATGTGAGCATGCTCAGCGGTAAGGTCAAGTGGTTCAACAACGCCAAAGGCTACGGATTCATTGTGGCCGATGGTCGAGATGAGGACCTGTTCGCCCACTACTCGGCCATTCAGATGGAGGGTTACAAGACACTCAAGGCAGGTCAGGCGGTTCGTTTCGACATCGTGCAGGGCCCCAAGGGCTTGCACGCCGTCAACATCAGTGCCGCCACCACAGCAACGGACGCCACGGTCAGCGCGCCACACACGGCCAGCAGTGAGAGCCCCGTCGACGCCTGATATTTCCCTGACCCATCAAGAGAAAAGGCCAGTCATGTGACTGGCCTTTTCTTTATTACGCAACCTGCCGTTACATGTGCACGATCATGGCGTCGCCGAACTCGGAGCAGGACAGCAGCGTGGCCCCGTCCATCAGACGCTCGAAGTCGTAGGTGACGGTCTTCGCCGCGATGGCGCCATTGGTGCCCTTGATGATCAGATCGGCCGCTTCGGTCCAGCCCATGTGGCGCAGCATCATCTCGGCCGAGAGGATGAGCGAGCCTGGGTTGACCTTGTCCTGGCCTGCGTATTTCGGCGCGGTACCGTGGGTGGCCTCGAACATGGCCACCGAATCCGACAGGTTGGCACCCGGCGCGATACCGATGCCGCCCACTTCCGCCGCCAGGGCATCGGACAGGTAGTCACCATTGAGGTTGAGGGTGGCGATCACATCGTATTCGGCCGGACGCAACAGAATCTGCTGCAGCATGGCGTCGGCGATCACGTCCTTGACCACGATGTTCTTGCCGGTGCGCGGGTTCTCGAACTGCATCCAGGGGCCGCCATCGAGCAGTTCAGCGCCGAATTCCTCGCGAGCGAGCTCATAGCCCCACTCCTTGAAGGCACCTTCGGTGAATTTCATGATGTTGCCCTTGTGCACCAGGGTCACCGAGCTGCGGTCGTTGTCCACCGCGTATTGCAGGGCCTTGCGCACCAGGCGCTTGGTGCCGGCCTCGGAAACCGGCTTGATGCCGATGCCGCACATGTCGGTGAAGCGGATCTTCTTGACCCCCATCTCTTCGGTGAGGAACTTGATGACCTTTTCCGCTTCGGGGCTGCCGGCTTTCCATTCGACGCCGGCATAGATGTCCTCGGAGTTCTCGCGGAAGATCACCATGTCCACGTCACCCGGCTTCTTGACCGGGCTGGGCACGCCCTCGAACCAGCGTACCGGGCGCTGACAGACGTACAGGTCGAGCTCCTGACGCAGCGCCACGTTGAGCGAGCGAATGCCGCCACCCACCGGAGTGGTCAGCGGGCCCTTGATCGAGACCACGTAATCACGCACGGCTTCGAGGGTTTCCTTCGGCAGCCAGGTGTCCTGGTCATAGACCTGGGTGGCCTTCTCGCCGGCGTAAACCTCCATCCAGGAAATCTTGCGGGCGCCGCCATAGGCCTTCTCGACCGCTGCGTCGACCACCTTGATCATCACCGGGGAAATATCCACGCCGATGCCATCGCCCTCGATGTAGGGGATGATCGGGTTGCTCGGAACGTTCAGCGACATATCGGCATTGACGGTGATTTTGTCACCCTTGGCTGGCACCTGGATCTTTTGGTATCCCATTGCTGGACTCCATCTCGTGGTTAGACAGTGTGCGTGTGCATTCCCGAGAGTAGCGCAAAGCGAAGATTCAGACACGCATGCAAAGGTCTTATGCAACTGGGCATTCTGCGACGCGTCGACGCAGTGATATACTGCTTAGGTGACTAACGAGTCATAAGGGGTGGCCCGTCTGGAACCGGATGGCAGCCTCTTGAAACCTGTGGCAGGCCACCACCGGCCACAGGCTCGAAACGCTCGACACTCTACGGGTGCATCCAACATCACCGCGGCGAGTCCTCGACCCGGCCCCACCACCACGGGGCTCAAGCGCTTACCGGCGCTGGTCGAGTTTCTATGCGCGCTCAGCAAAGAAGAGAGTTAACGCTAAATGTCCACCCCCTCGAAGATCATCTATACCTTCACCGACGAAGCTCCGGCCCTTGCTACCTATTCGCTTCTGCCCATCGTGGAAGCCTTCGCCGCATCGGCCAATATCGCCGTTGAAACCCGCGACATCTCTCTTGCCGGGCGTATCCTGGCAAGCTTTGCCGACCGCCTGGATGCCGACAAGCGCATCGACGACGACCTGGCCAAACTGGCCGAGCTGACCCTGCAGCCGGACGCCAACATCATCAAGCTGCCCAACATCAGCGCCTCCGTACCCCAGCTCAAGGCCGCCATCGCCGAGCTGCAGGCCCAGGGCTACAACATCCCCAACTTCCCGGAAGACCCGCAGAGCGAGGAAGACAAGGAAGTACGCGCCCGTTACGCCAAGATCCTCGGCAGCGCGGTGAACCCGGTGCTGCGTGAAGGCAACTCCGACCGTCGCGCCCCGGCCGCGGTCAAGGCCTACGCCCGCAAGCACCCGCACAGCATGGGCAAATGGAGCATGGCCTCGCAGTCCCACGCCGACTACATGCGCGGCGGTGACTTCTTCTCCAGCGAGCAATCGATCACCATGGCCAAGGCCGGAGATGTGCGCATCGAGTTCGTCGGCAAGGACGGCAAGGTCGAGGTCAAGAAGCAGCTCGCCCTGCAGGAAGGCGAAGTGTTCGACAGCATGTTCATGAGCTGCCGCAAGCTGCGTGACTTCTTCGAGAAGACCCTGCAAGACTGCAAGGAAACCGGCGTGATGTGGTCCCTGCACGTCAAGGCGACCATGATGAAGGTCTCCCACCCGATCGTCTTCGGCCACGCCGTCAGCGTCTACTACAAGGACGTGTTCGACAAGTACGGCGAGCTGTTCAAGGAACTGGGCGTCAACCCGAACAACGGCATCAGCAGCGTCTACGACAAGATCAAGGCACTGCCGGCCTCGCAGCAGGAAGAAATCCTCCACGACATCCACGAGGTCTACGCCCATCGCCCGGAAATGGCCATGGTCGACTCGGTCAAGGGCATCACCAACCTGCACATCCCGAGCGACGTCATCGTCGACGCCTCGATGCCGGCGATGATCCGCAACTCCGGTCAGATGTGGGGCAAGGATGGCAAGCAGAAAGACACCAAGGCCGTCATGCCTGAGAGCACCTACGCTCGCATTTACCAGGAAATGATCAACTTCTGCAAAACCAACGGTGCCTTCGACCCGACCACCATGGGCAGCGTGCCGAACGTCGGCCTGATGGCGCAGAAGGCCGAGGAATACGGCTCCCACGACAAGACCTTCGAGATGACCGCCGACGGCACCATGCGCGTCGTAGCGGCTGACGGCACCGTGCTGATGCAGCACGAAGTCGAAGCCGGCGACATCTGGCGTGCCTGCCAGACCAAGGACGCGCCGATCCGCGACTGGGTCAAGCTGGCCGTTACCCGCGCCCGCCAGTCCAACACCCCGGCCATCTTCTGGCTGGATCCGGAGCGCGCCCACGACCGCGAGCTGCAGAAGAAAGTCGAGCTGTACCTCAAGGATCATGACCTGAGCGGCCTGGATATCCGCATGATGGGCTACAACGAAGCCATCCGCGTGTCCATGGAGCGCATGATCCGTGGCCAGGACACCATCTCGGTGACCGGCAACGTACTGCGTGACTACCTGACCGACCTGTTCCCGATCATGGAGCTGGGCACCTCGGCCAAGATGCTGTCCATCGTGCCGCTGATGGCCGGCGGTGGCATGTACGAGACCGGCGCCGGCGGTTCGGCTCCGAAACACGTACAGCAACTGGTTGAAGAGAACTACCTGCGCTGGGATTCCCTGGGCGAGTTCCTGGCCCTGGCCGTTTCCCTGGAAGAAACCGGCATCAAGACCGACAACGCCAAGGCCAAGGTACTGGGCAAGACCCTGGATCAGGCCACTGGCAAGCTGCTGGACAACAACAAGTCCCCGGCGCGCAAGGTGGGTGAGATCGACAACCGTGGCAGCCACTTCTACCTGGCACTGTACTGGGCACAGGCCCTGGCCGAGCAGAATGACGACGCCGAACTCAAGGCTCACTTCGCCCCGCTGGCCAAGCAACTGACCGAGCAGGAAGCGACCATCGTTGGCGAGCTGGCTGCCGTACAGGGCAAGCCGGCCGAGATCGGCGGCTACTACCGCTCCAACCCCGAGCTGACCAGCAAGGTGATGCGCCCCAGCGCCACCTTCAATGCCGCTCTGGCTGCATTGAATGCCTGATAAGGCTTGAGTGTCAGAAGAACCCCGGCCTGGTGCCGGGGTTCTTTATTTATGGATCTGGACACTCTTTGTAGGAGCGAGCTCTTTTCGCGAAGCTTTTTCGCGAGCGGAGCTCGCTCCTACAGGGTTTCGCCCAGCAAACGATTCCGGAGAAAGCGAAAATGGATTGGCAACCCCATATCACCGTGGCCACAGTGATCGAAGATCAGGGTCGCTTCTTGTTCGTCGAAGAGCTCAAGGCCGGTCGCATGGTGCTCAACCAACCCGCCGGGCATCTGGAGGCCAACGAGTCGCTGCGCGAGGCCGCATTGCGCGAAACCCTGGAGGAAACCGGCTGGGACGTGGAGCTGACCGCCCTGCTCGGCATCTACCTCTACACCGCACCGAGCAATGGCGTGACCTATCAGCGCGTCTGCTTCAGCGCCCGCCCAGTGCGCCATGATCCCGAGCGCGAGCTGGACGCCGACATCAGTGGTATCACCTGGCTGAGCCGCGACGAACTGGCCGCCCAACCCGAGCGCTGGCGCAGCGAGCTGGTACTGCGCTGCGTGGACGATTACCTGGCCGGCGTCAGCGGACCGCTGGAGCTGCTGCGCGATTGATCGCCAGCGCACGCCTTCGTGTAGGGTGCGCTGCGCGCACCAGGAGAAATAGCGCGGTGCTCGGTGCGCACGGCGCACCCTACGGCACCGATGCGCGATTGAGCGTAAGCGCATGCCTTCGCGTAGGGTGCGCTGCGCGCACCAGGAAATAGCGCGGTGCTTGCTCGGTGCGCACAGCACACCCTACAGATAACCCGACACTCGAACACCCCGGATTTCATCCGGGCTACGGGGGCAGGCTTTCTGGTAGACTCGGCAGTTTTTCAGGCTTCACTCGCAGATTCCCATGCAAGCACCTAGCACCCAACGCGTGATCGTCGGCATGTCCGGCGGCGTCGATTCGTCCGTTTCCGCCCTGCTGCTGCTGGAGCAGGGTTACCAGGTCGAAGGCCTGTTCATGAAGAACTGGGACGAAGACGACGGCACCGAATACTGCACCGCCATGGATGACCTGGCCGACGCCCAGGCCGTATGCGATCACATCGGCATCAAGCTGCACACCGCCAACTTCGCCGCCGAATACTGGGACAACGTGTTCGAGCACTTCCTCGCCGAATACAAGGCCGGGCGCACGCCGAACCCGGACATCCTGTGCAACCGCGAAATCAAGTTCAAGGCCTTCCTCGACTACGCCCTGAGCCTCGGCGCCGACCTGATCGCCACCGGCCACTATGTGCGCCGCCGCGATATCGACGGCCGCACCGAGCTGCTCAAAGGTCTGGATCCGAACAAGGATCAGAGCTACTTCCTGCACGCCGTCGGCGGCGAGCAGATCGCCAAGACCCTGTTCCCGGTGGGCGAACTGGAAAAGCCGCAGGTGCGCGCCATTGCCGAGAAGTACGAGTTGGCCACGGCGAAGAAGAAGGACTCCACCGGCATCTGCTTCATCGGTGAGCGCCGCTTCAGTGATTTTCTCAAGCAGTACCTGCCAGCGCAGCCAGGCGATATCGAAACCACCGACGGCCAGATCATCGGCCGCCATCATGGCCTGATGTATCACACCATTGGCCAGCGCCAGGGCCTGGGCATCGGCGGCATGAAAGACGCCGGCGACGAGCCCTGGTATGTGCTACGCAAGGATCTGAGCCGTAACGTGCTGATCGTCGGTCAAGGCAACGAACACCCCTGGCTGTTCTCCCGAGCCCTGCTCGCTTCGGACATCTATTGGGTCAACCCGGTGGATCTGAGCACCCCGCGTCGCCTGACGGCCAAGGTGCGCTACCGCCAGAGTGATCAGGCCTGCACGCTGGAGAGAACCGACAGCGGCTATCGCGCCCTGTTCGACGAACCCCAGCGCGCCGTGACTCCGGGCCAGTCCGTAGTGTTCTATGACGGCGAGGTGTGCCTGGGTGGCGGCGTGATCGAAACCGCCGAAGCTTGCCAAGGGGATGCTCGATGACCCCGATTCAGGAGCAACTGGTCGCCCTCGGCGCCGTCTTCGAGGCCGCGGTACTGGCGGATCGGATCGCCCGCACCGGCCAGATCAGCGAAGCGTCGCTGGGCTGCATGCTCGGCAGCCTTCTCGTCCGTGATCCACAAAGCACGCTGGACGTCTACGGCGGAGACGACCTCAACCTGCGTGACGGCTATCGCGCCCTGATCAGCGCCCTGGAGCGCAATCCGTCGGCCCTGCAGCGCGAACCACTGCGCTATTCCCTGGCACTGATCGGCCTGGAGCGACAACTGGACAAGCGCAGCGACATGCTGGACATCATGGGCAGCCGCCTGGATCAGATCCAGCAACAGGTCGAGCACTTCGGCCTGGTGCATGACAATGTCATCGCCGCCTGCGGCGGCCTGTACCAGGACACCATCAGCACTTTCCGCCAGCGCATCCAGGTACACGGCGACATGCGCTTCCTGCAACAGCCGAACAACGCGGCGAAGATTCGCGCCCTGCTGCTTGCCGGCATCCGCTCCGCCCGCCTGTGGCGCCAGCTCGGCGGGCACCGCTGGCAACTGGTGTTCAGTCGCGGCAAGTTGCTCAAGGAACTCTATGAGCTGATGCGCGCCTGAATGAACGCCCCGACTCGCAGCAGCAGACCGCTGCAGGGCGCCCTCCTGCTGGCCATATCCGCTTTGCTGTTCGCCTTTACCGGGGTCGGCATCCGCGAGATTTCCGCCAGCGTCAACAACGAGTCGGTGGTGTTCTTCCGCAATCTGGTGGGCGTACTGTTCTTTCTGCCGCTGCTGCTGGTGCGCGGAGTCAGGCCACTGCGCACCACTCGTCTGAAATCTCACCTGTGGCGCACCACCTACGGCCTGGCGGCGATGTACTGCTTCTTCTACGCCATCGCCCACCTGCCGCTGGCCGACGCCATGCTGTTCACCTACTCGGCGCCGGTGTTCACCCCGCTGATCGCCCATTTCTGGCTCAAGGAGCCGCTGACCCGACGCATGCTCATCAGCAGCCTGATCGGCCTGTGCGGTGTGGCCCTGGTGGCCAAACCCAGTGCCGCGCTGTTCGAGGGCGAAGCATTGGTCGGCCTGGCCGCCAGTCTGCTGGCCGCCTTCGCCTTCGTCTCCATCCGCGAGATGAGCGACAGCGAACCGGCCACCCGCATCGTCTTCTATTTCTCGTTGTTCAGCGCGCTGTTTTCCGCCATTCCATTGTCCTGGAGCTGGCAACCACTGGATGCCAACCAGCTTGGCTGGCTCCTGGGCATTGGCCTGCTGGCCACCGCCAGCCAGGTCATCATGTCGCGCGCCTACGGCCTGGCACCGCCTGGGCTGATCGGCCCGGTCGCCTACCTGGCCATCGTCTTCGCCGGCCTCATCGCCTGGCTATTGTGGGGCGAGACGCCGGACAACCTCTCGCTGCTAGGCGCGGTATTCATCTTCGCCGCCAGCCTGCTTTCCATCAGCCGCAAGCGACAAGCTGCAAGTAACAGCGAACGCTGAGGGTTTCCGACGGGGCTTCTTACTTGTCGCTTGAAGCTTGGAGCTTGAAGCAGCTCTTTCATGTACAATATGCGCCCTTTTCGTCAGAGGCCGTCCAGGCACCTGAGCTAGAGCCCGCTTCATTGAGGCAGGCACCATGCGCAGAACCCCGGATGACCGATCAGCCCGACAGCCCGAGAACGCCCACATGCAGCTTTCCTCGCTCACCGCGGTTTCCCCCGTCGACGGCCGCTACGCCGGCAAAACCAGCGCCCTGCGCCCCATCTTCAGTGAATACGGCCTGATTCGTAGCCGCGTCCTGGTCGAAGTGCGCTGGCTGCAGCGCCTGGCCGCCCACGAGGGCATCCCGGAAGTGGCGCCCTTCTCCGCCGAAGCCAACGCCCTGCTCGATGAGCTGGCGGAGAACTTCGCCGTTGAGCACGCCGAGCGCGTGAAAGAGATCGAGCGCACCACCAACCACGACGTCAAGGCCGTGGAATACCTGCTCAAGGAGCAGGCCGCCAAGCTGCCGGAGCTGGAGAAAGTCAGCGAGTTCATCCACTTTGCCTGCACCAGCGAGGACATCAACAACCTGTCCCACGCCCTGATGCTGCGCGAAGGCCGTGACGATGTGCTGCTGCCGTTGATGAAGCAAGTAGCAGGCGCCATCCGCGAGCTGGCGGTGAAGTTCGCCGACGTGCCGATGCTCTCGCGCACCCACGGCCAGCCGGCCTCGCCGACCACCCTGGGCAAGGAACTGGCCAACGTGGTCTACCGCCTGGAGCGCCAGATCGCTCAGGTCGCCGCCGTGCCGCTGCTGGGCAAGATCAACGGCGCCGTGGGCAACTACAACGCCCACCTGTCTGCCTACCCGAGCATCGACTGGGAAGCCAACGCCCGTCAGTTCATCGAGAACGACCTGGGCCTGAGCTGGAACCCCTACACCACCCAGATCGAGCCGCACGACTACATCGCCGAGCTGTTCGATGCCATCGCCCGCTTCAACACCATCCTCATCGACTTCGACCGTGACGTCTGGGGCTACATCTCCCTCGGTTACTTCAAGCAGAAGACCGTGGCCGGCGAAATCGGCTCCTCGACCATGCCGCACAAGGTCAACCCGATCGACTTCGAGAACTCCGAAGGCAATCTGGGTATCGCCAATGCGATCTTCCAGCACCTGGCCAGCAAGCTGCCGATCTCCCGCTGGCAGCGCGACCTGACCGATTCCACCGTGCTGCGCAACCTGGGTGTCGGCTTCGCTCACAGCGTCATCGCCTACGAGGCAAGCCTCAAAGGAATCAGTAAGTTGGAGCTCAATGCTCAGCGTATTACTGAAGATCTGGATGCCTGCTGGGAGGTGCTCGCCGAGCCGATCCAAACCGTGATGCGCCGCTACGCCATCGAGAACCCGTACGAGAAGCTCAAGGAATTGACCCGCGGCAAGGGCATAAGCGCCGAGGCACTGCAAACTTTCATCGATGGCCTGGACATGCCAGCCGCCGCCAAGGAAGAACTAAAGCAACTGACCCCGGCGCGCTACATCGGTAACGCCGTGGCCCAGGCCAAGCGTATCTGAGCACACCAGCCTCGAGGACGCCCGGCTGAGCCGGGCGTTTTTGTTTAAAGGTTTTTATTCATTTCAAGGGCTTATCGATGAATCCTGATACTCCGCTGCAGTTGCTGGGTGGCCTCACAGCCCGTGAATTCCTGCGCGACTACTGGCAGAAGAAGCCGCTGCTGGTGCGCCAGGCCGTTCCTGACTTCGAGAGCCCGATCAGCCCGGACGAACTGGCCGGCCTGGCCCTGGAAGAAGAGGTCGAGTCGCGCCTGGTGATCGAACACGGCGAACGCCCCTGGGAGCTGCAGCGCGGCCCGTTCAACGAGGACACCTTCCAGTATCTGCCCGAGCGCGACTGGACACTGCTGGTACAGGCCGTCGACCAATTCGTGCCGGAAGTGGCCGAGCTGCTGGAAGACTTCAAGTTCCTGCCCAAGTGGCGCATCGACGACCTGATGATCAGCTTCGCCGCCCCCGGTGGCGGCGTTGGCCCGCATTTCGACAACTACGACGTATTCCTGCTGCAGGCTCACGGCCATCGCCGCTGGCAGATTGGCCAGATGTGCGATGCCGACAGCCCGCTGCTTCCCCACGCCGATCTGAAGATCCTGGCGCGATTCGAACCAACCGATGAATGGGTGCTGGCACCCGGCGACATGCTCTACCTGCCGCCATGCCTCGCCCACTGTGGCACCGCTGAGGATGATTGCATGACCTATTCCGTGGGCTTCCGCGCGCCAAGCGCCGCTGAAGTACTGACCCATTTCACCGATTTTCTCGGCCAATTCCTCCCCGACGAGGAACGCTACAGCGATGCCGACATCCAGCCCAGCGAGGATCCCAACCAGATCCAGCGCGACGCCCTGGAGCGCCTCAAGGCTCTGCTCAACGAGCACATGAGCGACGAACGCCTGCTGATGACCTGGTTCGGCCAGTTCATGACCGAGCCCAAGTACCCGGAACTGGTGGCCGGCATCGAGATCGAGGAGGAAGACTTCCTCGGCGCCCTGGAAGATGGCGCGATCGTCATTCGCAACCCCAGCGCACGCATGGCCTGGTCGGAAGTGGGTGAAGACCTGGTGCTGTTCGCCAGCGGCCAGAGCCGCCTGGTGTCGGCGCGCCTGCGCGAGCTGCTGAAGCTGATCTGCAGCGCCGATGCGTTACATATCGACAACCTTGGCGCCTGGTTGGCCGATGACGAGGGGCGTACCCTGCTGTGGGAACTGGTCAAGCAAGGCAGCCTGGGGTTCGCCGATGAGTGAGATCACCGTTCGCGTGGCGGATTGGCACCGAGACAGCGCCGAGATCCGCCGCATCCGCGACACCGTCTTCGTCGCCGAGCAATCGGTACCACCCGAGCTGGAATGGGATGCCGAGGATGCCGAAGCGGTGCACTTTCTCGCCGAGGAAGGTGATTACGCCGTGGGCACCGCGCGTCTGCTGCCGGATGGCCATATCGGTCGCGTCTCGGTACTCAAGGACTGGCGCGGCCTCAAGGTTGGCGAGACGCTGATGCAGGCAGTGATCGCCGAAGCGGAAAAACGCGGCCTGCATCAGCAAATGCTCACCGCCCAGGTGCATGCCACGCCGTTCTATGAAAGGCTAGGCTTCAGGATTGTCAGCGACGAGTACCTCGACGCCGGCATACCGCACGTGGATATGGTGCGCACCAGCCAATAGAGAAGCAGATGAACGACAAAGACGCCCCGGTCGACATGATCGATACGCCAGAATCCATTGAACTGGCGGCCATCGAATTCGAGTCGCCGGGGCGTTTTGTCGTGCACAACCCCGAGCCCGTCACGCCAGAGGCGAGGCAGTGGCAGGCCGCTCCCTTCGTCCTCGGTCAGCATGAGCACCTGGAGCGTTTCAGCCAGCCACCGGAGGCTCGCGCCCACGCCCTCGCATTGATGCAGCAGGCGCAACGCAGCCTGTGCCTGTACAGCGACGACCTGGAGCCCTGGCTCTACAACCATGGCAGTGTGCAGCAAGCCTGCAGCCGCTTTCTGCTGGCAAGCCCACGGGCCCGTTTGCGCATTCTGCTGCGCGATACCAGCCGCGCCGTGAAGGAAGGCCATCGCCTGCTCGCCCTGTCGCGGCGACTGTCTTCCAACCTGCATATCCGCAAGCTCAACCCGGACTACGCCAGCCTCGAGCAGGTCTTCCTGATCGCCGACGACAAAGGGCTGCTCCTGCTGCCGGAGCTCGACCAGCAGGCCGGCTACACGCTGTACAACGATCTGGCGCGCGTGCGTCAACATCAGGCTCAGTTCGACCAGGCCTGGGACACCAGCATCACCGCCCCCGATCTGCGGAGCTTTCTGCTATGACCCTGCGTACGCTGCTCGCCACCCTGCTCCTCTGCCTGTGCCTGCCCCTGCAGGCGGCCACGGAGGTGATCCCGCTGAACTACCGCACCGCCGACGAGGTGCTCGGCGTGGTGCAGTCGATGCTCGGCAGCGAGGGCAAGGTCAGCGCCTATGGCAACCAACTGATCGTCAACGCACCGCCGGCCAAGATCGGCGAAGTGCGCGTACTGCTGCAGCAGCTCGACACCCGCCCGCGACGCCTGCTGATCACCGTGGAAAGCGCCGACAGCAGCCAGCAGAACGACCGTGGTTATGGGGTCGACGGCAGCCTCAGTGCCGGTAACGCCGAGGTGCAGATCGGCCGTGGCGAGGTCAATGGCCGCGACCAGGTGCGCATCATCCGCCGCAGCACCGACAGCCGTGGCGGTGGCACCCAGCAGGTGCAGGCCACCGAGGGCTACCCGGCGCTGATCCAGGTAGGCCAGAGCGTGCCCCTGACCAGCACTCGCACCGGCCCCTACGGCCAGGTCTATCAGGACACCCAGTACCGCGACGTGACCCGTGGCTTCTATGTGACGGCCAGCCTCTCCGGCGAACTGGTGCATGTCTCCATCAGCAGTCAGCGTGATCGGCTCAGCAACAGCCGCCCGGGCACGATCGACGTGCAGAGCACCGATACCCGTGTCAGCGGCCGTCTCGGCGAATGGATGACCCTGGGCGGCGTCAGCGAACAAAGCAGCTCTAGCGATAGCGACGTGCTGCGCCGCTACAGCACCCAGGGGCGTGAAGACATGTCCCTGCGCATCAAGGTCGAAGCCCTCGACTGATATCCCCGACCAAAGTCCAATGCCCATGCTCCTCAGGAAGCATGGACAAGCCGTGCCACCCCTGAAATCCCTGAAACGCCCGCGCCATGCGGCGCGGTGCGTGACCAGCCAGTCGTCTACTGAATATGTAGTAGTCCGAAAAAAGCACTACAAAACGTTTGACGAAGCACCTGACGAGAGGCATGATGGCTTCGCTCCCGCTAGCCAGGGGTCCTGAAAAGGATCTCCAGATCGCCAACGAAGCACTTCGTAGCGATCCGTGTCCCAACAGCCCACAAGGCCGTACGACGAGGTTGCGACTGGAACGAAGTTGTCCTGAGGGACGGGGAAGCGTCAAGTAACAGACAGATCGCCAGGCTCAGCACTGCGCCAAGGGTTTCCACGAGCCCGAAGCCTGTAGCGCCGGCGACCTGCTCGCCTACACCCCTCCTCGCAGTACATCCTCGCCTTTCAGCCGTTTTCTCGCCGTCGAAGTGGTAGCCGCCCGCAGTCGTCGCCTCCGTGCGCGTCTAGAGTGGGTAGTTGGTGCTCAAACAACATATTCTTTGAAGGATTGACCATGTCCGCATATCAAAACGACATCAAGGCTGTAGCCGCTCTGAAAGAGAAGTTCGGCAGCAGCTGGAGCGCTATCAACCCCGAGTCCGTCGCCCGTATGCGCGCCCAGAACCGCTTCAAGACCGGTCTGGAAATCGCTCAGTACACCGCTGACATCATGCGCAAGGACATGGAAGAGTACGACGCCGACTCCTCCCTCTACACCCAGTCCCTGGGCTGCTGGCACGGTTTCATCGGTCAGCAGAAGCTGATTTCGATCAAGAAGCACCTGAAAACCACCAACAAGCGCTACCTCTACCTGTCCGGCTGGATGGTTGCCGCCCTGCGCTCCGACTTCGGCCCGCTGCCGGATCAGTCGATGCACGAGAAGACCGCCGTCTCCGACCTGATCGAAGAGCTCTACACCTTCCTGCGTCAGGCTGACAGCCGCGAACTGGATCTGCTGTTCACCGCCCTGGATGCCGCTCGCGAAGCCGGCGACCAGGCCAAGGCTGCCGAGATCCAGAACCAGATCGACAACTTCGAGACTCACGTCGTCCCGATCATCGCCGACATCGACGCAGGTTTCGGTAACCCGGAAGCCACCTACCTGCTGGCCAAGCGCATGATCGAAGCCGGTGCCTGCTGCATCCAGATCGAGAACCAGGTTTCCGACGAGAAGCAGTGCGGCCACCAGGACGGTAAAGTGACCGTTCCGCACGCCGACTTCCTCGCCAAGATCGCTGCCGTTCGCTATGCCTTCCTCGAACTGGGCATCGACAACGGCGTGATCGTCGCGCGTACCGACTCCCTGGGCGCCGGTCTGACCAAGCAGATCGCCGTGACCAAAGAGCCGGGCGACCTGGGTGACCTGTACAACTCCTTCCTCGATTGCGAAGAAGTTGCCGCCTCCGACCTGGGCAACGGTGACGTCGTGATCAACCGTGGCGGCAAACTGCTGCGTCCCAAGCGCCTGCCGTCCAACCTGTTCCAGTTCCGCAAGGGCACGGGTGAAGACCGCTGCGTACTGGACTGCATCACCAGCCTGCAGAACGGCGCCGACCTGCTGTGGATCGAGACCGAGAAGCCGCACGTTGGCCAGATCAAGGGCATGGTCGACCGCATCCGCGAAGTCATCCCGAATGCCAAGCTGGTGTACAACAACAGCCCGTCCTTCAACTGGACCCTGAACTTCCGTCAGCAGGTGTTCGACGCCATGGTTGCCGAGGGTAAGGACGTGTCCGCCTACGACCGCGCCAAGCTGATGAGCGTCGAGTACGACGAGACCGAGCTGGCTCAGATCGCCGACGAGAAGATCCGTACCTTCCAGCGCGATGGTTCCGCTCACGCCGGCATCTTCCACCACCTGATCACCCTGCCGACCTACCACACCGCGGCACTGTCCACCGACAACCTGGCCAAGGGTTACTTCGCCGACCAGGGCATGCTGGCCTACGTCAAGGGCGTGCAGCGTCAGGAACTGCGTCAGGGTATCGCCTGCGTCAAGCACCAGAACATGGCTGGCTCCGACATCGGCGACAACCACAAGGAGTACTTCGCTGGCGAAGCTGCTCTGAAGGCAAGTGGTAAAGACAACACCATGAACCAGTTCCACTAAGAACGGTTCCCCGCAGCGGGCCACGCACCCGCTGCGTCTTTTGCCTAATCCGCCCCGGCTTGCCGGGGCTTTTTTATGCCTGGCGGTATCGCAAACGTCTCGGCGGGTGTTCTTCGGCGCGCGCCAAGAAGCGCTACCAACCCGATGTTTTATCGCCCCCTTCTCCACGCGGCTTTGTGCAGCAGCGCACAGGGCCTGTCATTATTCCGTCGCTTTACTTGGTTAGCGTCATGGCTCCGTCGATCAGCCTAACCAGGAGCCCTCCGTGCGTAATCAAGAAGAGCAAGACGTGCTATTCGGCAATGGTGATGAACCGCTTAGCAATACGTCCGATAACCCCCATATCAATGACCTCGTCGAAGCCGGCCTGAGCCGCCGCCAGGTGGTAGCCGGCGGTGCTGCGCTCGGCGTCATGGGTTTTCTCGGTGTCGCCCTGCCCGGCAGCGCCGAGGCCGCCGGCAATCCGCTCAAGGATCTGCTCGAGCGTCTGAAAAAACGCAACAAGCGCCTGCCGTTCGATGCCGTCGCGGTTACCCGTGCCGACACCATTACCGTGCCAGCCGGTTACCGAGCGACCGCCTTCATCCCCTGGGGAACGCCGATCCGTGGCAGCTTCCCGGCATTCCTCGAAACCGCTGGCAACAGTGCCGCCGATCAGGCCGACCAGGCCGGCATGCACCATGACGGCATGCACTTTTTCCCCATCGATGGTCAGCGCGGCGGCGGTCACAAGAGCGATCACGGCCTGCTGGTACTCAACCACGAGTACATCGACGCCCAGCTTCTGCACCCCAACGGCCCCACGCTGATCGCAGGCAAGCGCAGCAGCGCCGATGAGGTACGCAAGGAAATCAATGCCCATGGCGTTTCGGTCGTGGAAGTGCGCCGTACGCGCGGCCAGTGGGAAGTACTGCCCAGCGCGCGCAACCGTCGCATCACCGGTGCGACGCCCATGCAGATCAGCGGCCCCGCGCGTGGCCACGCCCTGCTCAGAACCCGCTACAGCCCTGACGGCACTGCCACTCGCGGCACGCTGAACAACTGCTCCAACGGCTTCACGCCCTGGGGTACCTACCTGACCTGCGAGGAAAACTGGGCCGGCTATTTCGCCAGCGGCGACAGCGAGCGCCCGCGCGAAATGACCCGCTACGGGGTCGGCAGCGCCAGTCGCTACGGCTGGGATCACCTGGCCGGCGACGAATTCCAGCGTTTCAACGCCACCCGCCTGGCCGCCGATGCCAGTGGCGACTATCGCAACGAGCCGAACCACTTCGGCTGGATCGTCGAGATCGACCCCTTTGCACCGGAATCCGCCCCGATCAAGCGTACCGCTCTGGGCCGTTTCGCTCACGAGGGCCTGGTGTTCGCACCGGTCAAGCCGGGCCGTCCGGTGGTCTGCTATTCCGGCGACGATTCGCAGAACGAGTACATCTACAAGTTCGTCAGCCGCCGCAGGTACATACCGGGTCGTAGCAACGGCAGCCTGCTCGATGAGGGCACGCTTTACGTGGCGCGTTTCAAGGCCAACGGCAAGGGCGAATGGCTGCCACTGGACATCAAGAACAAGGCTTTCCAGGCCGCCTGCGAGTCCGCCGGGGTAAGCTTTGCCGACCAGGGCGAAGTGCTGATCAACACCCGCCTGGCTGCCGATATCGTCGGAGCCACCAAGATGGATCGCCCGGAATGGGGCGCGGTGAACCCGAACAATGGCGACGTCTACTTCACCCTCACCAACAACACGTCGCGCACCGTGGTCGATGCGGCCAACCCACGTCCGGCCAATGCCTATGGCCACATCATCCGCTGGCGCGAGCAGAGCCGCGACTATGCCGGCCGCGAGTTCGTCTGGAGCCTGTTCCTGCTGGCTGGCCCGGAGAGCGACAGCCTCGACCTCAACGGCAAGCCGCTGACCGCCGACAATCGCCTGGCCAGCCCGGATGGCCTGTGGTTCGATGAGGACGGTCGCCTGTGGATTCAGACCGACATGAGCGGCAGCCAGCTCGCCAGCGGGCCATTCGGCAACAACCAGATGCTGGTGGCCGAACCGACCACCGGTGAGATGAAGCGCTTCCTGGTAGGCCCCGTAGGTTGTGAGGTCACCGGCATCACCGCCACACCGGACTTCCGCACACTCTTCGTCAACATCCAGCATCCGGGTGAAGGCTCCACGCCGACGGATTTCCGCAGCACCTGGCCGGACGGCCCCGGCCGTCGCCCACGCTCGGCCACCGTGATCGTCACCCGCGAAGACGGCAAGCCGCTGTTCTAAGCCTGTCGCAGGCACCCTCTCCCGAGCACGGCGAGGGTGCTTGCCTCTTCTGCCACCGACAACGCGACGAGCAGCTTGAACAGCTAAAGCTAAGGCGAGCACATGCCTGGACGCAGCCCGTCACCCTCACCTTCCTGTGGCCATGAACCCTCCTTTATATGAACAAAGCTTTTAATGCACTTGATGCATTGAAGAAGCCGCCTGCCATTCCCTTGCAGAGCGAGTCTCAACGCGAACGAAAGGGTTTTATTAGCATCCGTCCGCGCAAGTTTTCTTCTGCTACCTTTAATCCCAAGAGCAGTGCGAATTTGCTGCGAAAGTTTCGTTCGTTCGGCCATCGGTATTGCTGCCAAAGTATGCTCG
Source organism: Pseudomonas sp. NCHU5216 (assembly GCF_052156495.1). NCBI lineage: Bacteria > Pseudomonadati > Pseudomonadota > Gammaproteobacteria > Pseudomonadales > Pseudomonadaceae > Pseudomonas > Pseudomonas sp. NCHU5216. Next base: position 101,948 of record NZ_JBQLIX010000011.1, read on the forward strand.
CGCGCCACTGCCAAGTCTCGGACAATACTGACCGTCAAGCCCTTCGAGCAGCGTTACCGGTGCAGCGAGCCCCCGATTCAGAGCGGCGAGCGCGACAGAGTGTTGCGTAGATGCAACGAGGCCGTGCAGCTACGCAAAACAATGAACCTATCCGCCATACGTCAATCTGCAACATCAGGATCCCTGTGATGAGCGCTTGGCTACAAACGAGCCACAGGGCAAGGGTTTTGACGCAAAGAAGACCGAATTTATTTGACGCTGGAAATTTACTTATGCCGTTCATCGGGCATAGAATTGTTTTCAGGATTTTTCAGAGCCCGTGCTGCTTGCACGGCTCCATCACGAATAATAGAAGCCGTCTCTTTACCAAGGGGTACCGGCATGCCTGATGCGGTAACGACCATGTCCCAGAACTGGGCTTTCGCTGTTTTCTTGCTGGGTGTCTGCGGGCTCATCGCCTTCATGCTCGGCCTTTCCAGCCTGCTCGGCAGCAAGGCCTGGGGGCGCAGCAAGAACGAACCCTTCGAGTCGGGCATGCTTCCCACCGGCAGCGCGCGTCTGCGCCTGTCAGCCAAGTTCTATCTGGTCGCGATGCTCTTCGTGATCTTCGACGTTGAAGCCCTCTATCTCTTCGCTTGGGCAGTCTCGGTGCGCGAAAGCGGCTGGGCGGGCCTGATCGAAGCTACAGTTTTCATAGCAATTCTGTTGGCAGGTCTTGTCTATCTTTGGCGTATCGGCGCGCTCGATTGGGCACCGCAGGGACGTCGTGAACGGCAGGCGAAGCTGAAACAATGAGGCTTTGGCGATGCAATACAAACTTACTCGGGTCGACCCGAATGCGCCCAACGAGGCGTATCCGATCGGCCAGCGGGAGGTCGTCTCCGACCCGCTGCTAGAGGATCAGGTTCACAAGAACATCTACATGGGCAAGCTCTCGGACGTGCTCAACGGCGCGGTCAACTGGGGGCGCAAGAATTCCTTGTGGCCGTACAACTTCGGCCTGTCCTGCTGCTATGTGGAAATGACCACCGCCTTCACCGCCCCGCATGACGTGGCGCGTTTCGGTGCGGAAGTCATTCGCGCATCACCGCGCCAGGCCGACTTCATGGTCATCGCCGGCACCTGCTTCATCAAGATGGCGCCGGTCATCCAGCGTCTCTATGAGCAGATGCTGGAGCCCAAGTGGGTCATCTCCATGGGTTCATGCGCCAACTCCGGCGGCATGTACGACATCTACTCGGTCGTTCAGGGCGTGGACAAGTTCCTCCCCGTGGACGTCTACATTCCCGGCTGCCCACCCCGCCCCGAGGCGTTCCTGCAAGGCCTGATGCTGCTGCAGGAATCCATCGGCCAGGAGCGCCGCCCGCTATCCTGGGTCGTTGGCGATCAAGGCATCTACCGTGCCGAAATGCCTTCGCAGAAGGAACAGCGTCGCGAGCAGCGAATCGCCGTTACCAACCTGCGTAGCCCCGACGAAGTCTGAGCCGGTGCTTGCCTGTGCAAGCGTCACGCCCACTTTCTACGTTGATCGACAGCGACCGAGACCATGACTCAAGACACCGTTGTGTCCATACCGCCTTACAAGGCTGACGATCAGGACGTCGTCACCGAGCTGCACGCCCGCTTTGGCGAAGACAGCTTCACCCTGCAAGCCACCCGCACCGGCATGCCGGTGCTCTGGGTCGCTCGCGAGCGCCTCATCGACGTGCTCACCTGCCTGCGCAACCTGCCGCGCCCCTACGTGATGCTCTATGACCTGCACGGTGTCGACGAGCGCCTGCGCACCCAGCGTCGCGGCCTGCCCGAAGCCGACTTCACGGTGTTCTACCACCTGATGTCGCTGGAGCGTAATAGTGACGTGATGATCAAGGTCGCCTTGTCCGAGCGCGACCTCAACCTGCCTACCGCCACCGGCATCTGGCCCAACGCCAACTGGTACGAGCGCGAAGTCTGGGATCTGTACGGCATCACCTTCACCGGCCACCCGCACCTGAGCCGCATCATGATGCCGCCGACCTGGGAAGGTCACCCGCTGCGCAAGGACTACCCAGCGCGCGCCACCGAATTCGATCCGTTCAGCCTGACCCTGGCCAAGCAGCAGCTTGAGGAAGAGGCAGCGCGCTTCCGCCCCGAAGACTGGGGCATGAAACGCGGTGGCGAGCACGAGGACTACATGTTCCTCAACCTCGGCCCCAACCACCCGTCTGCCCACGGCGCCTTCCGCATCATCCTGCAGCTCGACGGCGAAGAGATCGTCGATTGCGTGCCGGAGATCGGCTACCACCATCGTGGTGCCGAGAAGATGGCCGAACGGCAGAGCTGGCACAGTTTCATCCCCTACACCGACCGCATCGACTACCTCGGCGGGGTGATGAACAACCTGCCCTACGTGCTATCGGTGGAGAAACTCGCCGGCATCAAAGTGCCGGCCCGCGTCGACTTCATCCGCGTGATGCTCGCCGAGTTCTTCCGCATCACCAGCCACCTGCTGTTCCTCGGTACCTACATCCAGGACGTCGGTGCGATGACCCCGGTGTTCTTCACTTTCACCGACCGCCAGCGCGCCTACAAGGTGATCGAAGCCATCACCGGCTTCCGCCTGCACCCGGCCTGGTACCGCATCGGCGGCGTCGCCCACGACCTGCCGCGCGGCTGGGACAAGCTGGTCAAGGAATTCGTCGACTGGCTGCCCAAGCGCCTCGATGAATACGAGAAGGCGGCGCTGAAGAACAGCATCCTCAAGGCCCGTACCATCGGCGTGGCGCAATACAACACCAAGGAAGCGCTGGAATGGGGCACCACCGGTGCCGGCCTGCGCGCCACTGGCTGCGACTTCGACCTGCGCAAGGCGCGGCCCTACTCCGGCTACGAGCACTTCGAGTTCGAGGTGCCGCTGGCGGCCAATGGCGATGCCTATGACCGCTGCATGGTGCGCGTGGAAGAGATGCGCCAGAGCATCCGCATCATCGATCAGTGCCTGAAGAACATGCCGGAAGGCCCGTACAAGGCTGACCACCCGCTGACCACGCCGCCGCCGAAAGAGCGCACGCTGCAGCACATCGAAACCCTGATCACCCACTTCCTGCAGGTTTCCTGGGGCCCGGTCATGCCGGCCAACGAAGCCTTCCAGATGATCGAGGCGACCAAGGGCATCAACAGCTACTACCTGACGAGCGACGGCAGCACCATGAGCTACCGCACCCGGATTCGCACCCCCAGCTTCGCCCACCTGCAGCAGATACCCTCGGTGATCCGCGGCAGCATGGTGGCGGATCTGATCGCCTATCTTGGCAGTATCGACTTCGTCATGGCCGACGTGGACCGCTGACATGATCCAGACAACCAATAGCAGCACGCTAATTCAGACCGACCGTTTCACCCTCAGCGAAAGCGAGCGCTCGGCCATCGAGCACGAGATGCATCACTACGAAGACCCGCGCGCCGCCAGCATCGAAGCGCTGAAGATCGTGCAGAAGGCACGCGGCTGGGTGCCGGACGGCGCCGCCGATGCCATTGGCGAAATTCTCGGCATCCCGGCCAGCGACGTCGAGGGCGTGGCCACTTTCTACAGCCAGATATTCCGTCAGCCGGTGGGGCGCCATGTGATTCGCGTGTGCGACAGCATGACCTGCTACATCGGCGGCCATGAATCGGTGCTCAGTGAGATGCAGAAGCAGCTTGGCATCGGCCTTGGCCAGACCACCAGCGATGAGCGTTTCACCCTGCTGCCGGTGTGTTGCCTGGGCAACTGCGACAAGGCTCCTGCGGTGATGATCGACGACGACACCTTCGGCGATGTCCAACCTGACGGCGTCGCCAAGCTGCTGGAGGCCTACAAATGAAGACGCTCACCTCCATCGGCCCAGCCAACCGCATCACCCGCAGCGAAGAAACCCATCCGCTGACCTGGCGCCTGCGTGACGATGCCCAGCCGGTATGGCTGGAGGAATACCAGCAGAAGAACGGCTACGCCGCCGCGCGCAAGGCACTGACCGAGATGGCCCAGGCCGACATCGTGCAGACCGTCAAGGAATCCGGCCTCAAGGGTCGCGGTGGCGCAGGCTTCCCCACGGGCGTGAAGTGGGGCCTGATGCCAGCCGACGAATCCATGAACATCCGCTACCTGCTGTGCAATGCGGACGAAATGGAGCCCAACACCTGGAAAGACCGTCTGCTGATGGAGCAACTGCCACACCTGTTGGTGGAAGGCATGCTGATTTCGGCGCGCGCGCTCAAAGCCTATCGCGGCTATATCTTCCTGCGCGGCGAGTATGTCGACGCCGCCGCCAACCTCAACCGCGCCATCGACGAAGCCAAGGCTGCCGGCCTGCTCGGCAAGAACATCTTCGGCAGCGGCTTCGATTTCGAGCTGTTCGTGCACACCGGCGCCGGCCGCTACATCTGCGGCGAGGAAACCGCGCTGATCAACTCGCTGGAAGGCCGCCGCGCCAACCCGCGCGCCAAGCCGCCCTTCCCGGCTGCCGTTGGCGTCTGGGGCAAGCCCACCTGTGTCAACAACGTCGAGACCCTGTGCAACGTGCCGGCCATCATTGGCCAGGGCGTGGACTGGTACAAGGGCCTGGCCCGCCCGGGCAGCGAAGACCACGGCACCAAGCTGATGGGCTTCTCCGGCAAGGTGAAGAACCCTGGCCTGTGGGAGCTGCCGTTCGGCGTCACCGCCCGCGAGCTGTTCGAGGACTACGCTGGTGGCATGCGCGATGGCTACAGGCTCAAGTGCTGGCAGCCTGGTGGCGCCGGTACTGGTTTCCTGCTGCCCGAGCATCTCGAGGCGCAGATGTACGCCGGCGGCATCGCCAAGGTCGGCACGCGCATGGGCACTGGCCTGGCGCTGGCGGTGGACGACTCGATCAACATGGTGTCCCTGCTGCGCAACATGGAAGAGTTCTTCGCCCGCGAGTCCTGCGGCTGGTGCACGCCGTGCCGCGACGGCCTGCCGTGGAGCGTGAAGATTCTCCGTGCCCTGGAGCGCAAGCAAGGCAGTGCCGAAGACATCCAGACCCTGCTGGGGCTGGTCAACTTCCTCGGCCCGGGCAAGACCTTCTGTGCTCACGCACCAGGTGCCGTGGAGCCGCTGGGCAGCGCCATCAAGTATTTCCGTGAAGAGTTCGAGGCCGGCGTCGTCGCCGAGGTCATCCCACCCAAGGTGGCAGCCCACGCCTCATGAGCCTGAAGGCCGGACGAATGGGCACAAGGCGCCGTCCGGCCCGGGTCGACAAGAAGAATTCCCTTAGCCCGTCCACCTTCGGGTGGGCAAACGAAGACTGAAGAAAATGGCCACTATCCACGTAGACGGCAAAGATCTCGAAGTCGACGGAGCAGACAACCTCTTGCAGGCCTGCCTGTCTCTCGGACTCGATATCCCCTACTTCTGCTGGCACCCGGCGCTAGGCAGCGTCGGTGCGTGCCGCCAGTGCGCGGTCAAGCAGTACAACGACGAGAACGACACCCGTGGTCGCCTGGTCATGTCCTGCATGACGCCCGCCACCGACAACACCTGGATTTCCATTGACGATGAGGAAGCCAAGCAATTTCGCGCCAGCGTCGTCGAATGGCTGATGACCAACCACCCACACGACTGCCCGGTGTGCGAGGAAGGCGGTCACTGCCACCTGCAGGACATGACGGTGATGACCGGGCATAACGCCCGTCGTTATCGCTTCACCAAGCGCACCCACCAGAACCAGGAGCTGGGCCCGTTCATCGCCCACGAGATGAACCGCTGCATCGCCTGCTACCGCTGCGTGCGCTACTACAAGGACTACGCCGGCGGCACCGACCTGGGCGTCTACGGCGCGCACGACAACGTGTACTTCGGCCGCGTCGAGGACGGCACGCTGGAAAGCGAGTTCTCCGGCAACCTGGTGGAGGTCTGCCCCACCGGCGTGTTCACCGACAAGACCCACTCCGAGCGCTACAACCGCAAGTGGGACATGCAGTTCGCCCCGAGCATCTGCCATGGCTGCTCCAGCGGCTGCAACATCAGCCCCGGTGAGCGCTACGGCGAGCTGCGCCGCATCGAGAACCGCTTCAACGGCTCAGTCAACCAGTACTTCCTCTGCGACCGTGGCCGCTTCGGCTATGGCTACGTCAACCGCGAAGACCGCCCGCGTCAGCCGCTGCTGGCCGGCCAGGCCATCGGCATCGACGCCGCGCTGGACAAGGCCGCCGAGCTGCTCAAGGGCAAGCGTGTGATCGGCATTGGCTCGCCGCGCGCCAGCCTGGAGTCCAACTTCGCCCTGCGCGAACTGGTGGGTGCCAGCAACTTCTATAGTGGTATCGCGACCAGCGAACTGACCAATATCCGCCTGATCCGCGACATCCTGCAGAACGGCCCGCTGCCGACACCGACCCTGCGCGATGTCGAGCTGCACGACGCCATCTTCGTCCTCGGCGAAGACCTGACCCAGACCGCCGCGCGCCTGGCCCTGGCTCTGCGCCAGGCGGTCAAGGGCAAGGCCACCGAGATCGCTGCCGGCGCGCGGATTCAGGACTGGCATATGGCAGCGGTGCAAAACGTCGCCCAGCACGCGCTGCACCCGCTGTTTATTGCCAGCGTCACGGAAACCCGCCTGGATGACGTGGCTGCCGAAAGCGTGCACGCCGCCCCGGCCGACCTGGCTCGTATCGGTTTCGCCGTGGCCCACGCCATCGACCCGAACGCTCCAGCCGTCGACGGCCTGGAAGCCGAAGCGCAAGCGCTGGTACAGCGCATCGCCGATGCCCTGATAAATGCCAAGCGCCCGCTGATCGTCTCCGGCGCCTCGCTGGGCAACAAAGCCCTGATCGAGGCCGCTGCCAATATCGCCAGCGCGCTGAAGAATCGTGAGAAGGCCGGCTCGCTGAGCCTGGTGGTGCCCGAAGCCAACAGCCTGGGTCTGGCACTGCTGGGCGGCGAGTCCGTCGATGCCGCACTGGATGCCCTGAGTGGCGGCCAGGCCGATGCCGTAGTGGTACTGGAAAACGACCTGTACCGCCGCGCGGATACCGCCAAGGTCGATGCCGCGCTCAGCGCCGCACAGACGGTGATCGTTGCCGATCACCAGCGCACCGCCACCAGCGAACGCGCCCACCTGCTGCTGCCGGTGGCCAGCTTCGCCGAAGGCGACGGCACCCTGGTCAGCCTCGAAGGCCGCGCCCAGCGCTTCTTCCAGGTCTATGAGCCGAGCTACTACGACAGCAATATTCTGATCCGCGAAGGCTGGCGCTGGCTGCATGCGCTGCATAGCACCCTGCAAGGCAAGGCCGTGGACTGGACGCAACTGGATCAGGTCACCGAGGCCTGCGCCGCCAGCAACCCGCTGTTGGCAGGAATCAAGGACGCCGCGCCGAGCGCCTCGTTCCGCATCAAGGGCCTGAAGCTGGCGCGCGAGCCGCACCGCTACAGCGGCCGCACCGCCATGCGCGCCAACATCAGCGTGCACGAGCCGCGCCAGCCGCAGGATCAGGACACCGCTTTCGCCTTCTCCATGGAAGGCTACGCCGGCAGCAAGGAAGACCGGCAGCAGATTCCGTTCGCCTGGTCGCCGGGCTGGAACTCGCCGCAGGCCTGGAACAAGTTCCAGGACGAGGTCGGTGGTCATCTGCGTGCCGGCGACCCCGGCGTGCGTCTGCTGGAGGCCGCCGGTAACGTCCTGCCCTGGTTCGCCGTGAATGCTGCGTTCAATCCGGCAGCCGGCACCTGGCAGGTGGCGCCGCTGCACCACCTGTTCGGCAGTGAGGAAAACTCCGCGCGCGCCAAACCGATTCAGGAGCGCATGCCCGAGCCCTACGTGGCCCTGGCCCGTGATGAAGCGGCACGCCTGGGCGTGAACGACGGCGCGCTGCTGGCCCTGCGCGTCAACGGCCAGGCGCTGCGCTTGCCGCTGCAGGTGCGTGATGATCTGGCGGTCGGTCTGGTCGGCCTGCCGGTTGGCCTGCCGGGTATTCCGGCAGCAGTCGCCGGTGCCAGCGTGACCCTGCTACAGGAGGCCGCGCAATGAGCTGGTTGACGCCCGAACTGATCGAGATCGTCATTGCGGTACTCAAGGCCATCGTCATCCTGCTGGTGGTGGTGGTCTGCGGCGCGCTGCTGAGCTTCATCGAGCGGCGCCTGCTCGGCTGGTGGCAGGATCGCTACGGCCCCAACCGTGTGGGGCCGTTCGGCATGTTCCAGATCGCCGCCGACATGATCAAGATGTTCTTCAAGGAGGACTGGACGCCGCCGTTCGCCGACAGGTTCATCTTCACCCTGGCGCCGATGATCGCCTTCGCGGCGATGCTGATGGCCTTCGCCATCATCCCCATCACCCCGACCTGGGGCGTGACGGATCTGAACATCGGCATCCTGTTCTTCTTCGCCATGGCCGGTCTTTCGGTTTATGCCGTGCTGTTCGCCGGCTGGTCGAGCAACAACAAGTTCGCCCTGCTCGGCAGCCTGCGCGCTTCGGCCCAGACCATCTCCTACGAGGTATTCCTGGCCCTGGCGCTGATGGGTGTGGTGGCGCAGGTCGGCTCGTTCAACATGCGCGACATAGTCGATTACCAGGCGCAGAACCTGTGGTTCATCATTCCGCAGTTCTTCGGCTTCTGTACCTTCTTCATCGCAGCGGTGGCCGTGACCCACCGTCACCCGTTCGACCAGCCGGAAGCCGAGCAGGAGCTGGCCGACGGTTACCACATCGAATACGCCGGGATGAAATGGGGCATGTTCTTCGTCGGCGAGTACGTGGCCATCGTCACCGTGTCGGCGCTGCTCGTGACCCTGTTCTTCGGTGGCTGGCACGGCCCGTTCGGCCTCCTGCCGCAGATTCCGTTCTTCTGGTTCGCGCTGAAAACGGCCTTCTTCATCATGATCTTCATTCTGCTGCGCGCGTCGATCCCACGCCCGCGCTATGACCAGGTCATGGCCTTCAGCTGGAAGTTCTGCCTGCCGCTGACCCTGATCAACCTGCTGGTGACCGGCGCCGTCGTGCTGGCCACGGCCCAGTAAGAGGAGATTTACAAAGCAGCGAACGAAGGTCAGGCAAGGCGAAGTTCGCCGAAAAAGCGGAGTGTACGAGTAGTACATGAGCATTTTGAGGTGGACTTCAACGCAGCATGACCGAGTGCAGCAATTTGTAGATTTCCTCGTAGGAGAGATGAGAATGTTCAAATATATCTGGGACGTGCTGGTCGGTACCGGCACCCAACTGCGCAGCCTGGTCATGGTGTTCAGCCATGGCTTTCGCAAGCGCGACACCCTGCAATACCCGGAAGAGCCGGTCTATCTGCCGCCGCGCTACCGGGGCCGCATCGTCCTGACCCGTGATCCCGACGGCGAAGAACGCTGCGTGGCCTGCAACCTGTGCGCCGTGGCCTGCCCGGTGGGTTGCATCTCGCTGCAGAAGGCCGAGACCGACGACGGTCGTTGGTACCCGGAGTTCTTCCGCATCAACTTCTCGCGCTGCATCTTCTGTGGCCTGTGCGAGGAAGCCTGCCCGACCACCGCGATCCAGCTCACCCCCGATTTCGAGATGGGCGAGTTCAAGCGTCAGGATCTGGTGTACGAGAAGGAAGACCTGCTGATCAGCGGCCCCGGCAAGAACCCGGACTACAACTTCTACCGCGTTGCCGGTATGGCCATCGCCGGCAAGCCCAAGGGCGCCGCGCAGAACGAGGCCGAGCCGATCAATGTCAAGGGGCTGCTGCCATGACTCGTTCTTACCCTCTCCCCCAGCCCCTCTCCCGCACGCGGGAGAGGGGAGCAATGAGGAGCTTCTGATGGAATTCGCGTTCTACTTCGCCGCCGGTGTGGCGGTGGCCGCAACGGTCGGGGTGGTCACCAACACCAACCCGGTGCATGCCCTGCTCTATCTCATCGTCTCGCTCTTGGCGGTGTCGATGGTGTTCTTCGCCCTTGGCGCGCCCTTTGCCGGTGCGCTGGAAATCATCGTCTACGCCGGCGCCATCATGGTGCTGTTCGTCTTCGTGGTGATGATGCTCAACCTCGGCCCGGCTGCTGCCGAGCAGGAGCGCAAGTGGCTGACGCCCGGCATCTGGGTCGGCCCGGCGATTCTCAGCGCCCTGCTGCTCGGCCAGTTGCTCTATGTGCTGCTCAACCATGTCAGCGACGCCCATATCGGCCACACCACGGTGGAAGCCAAGGCCGTCGGCATCAGCCTGTTCGGCCCCTATCTGCTGGCCGTGGAACTGGCCTCCATGCTGCTGCTCGCCGCACTGGTCGCCGCCTACCACCTGGGCCGCCACGACGCCAAGGAGCCCACCGCATGACCGGTATCCCACTCGAACACGGCCTGGCCTTGGCCGGCGTGCTGTTCTGCATCGGCCTGGTCGGGCTGATGGTGCGGCGCAACATCCTGTTCATCCTGATGAGCCTGGAAGTGATGATGAACGCCGCTGCGCTGGCCTTCGTCGTCGCCGGCGCCCGTTGGGGCGCGGCTGACGGCCAGGTGATGTTCATTCTGGTGATCACTCTGGCAGCCGCCGAGGCCAGTATCGGCCTGGCGATCCTGCTGCAGCTGTATCGCCGCTTCAACACTCTGGATATCGACGCTGCCAGCGAGATGCGCGGATGAACCTTCTAGCCCTGACTCTATTCTTCCCGCTGCTCGGCTGGCTGCTGCTGGCCTTCTCGCGCGGACGCTTCTCGGAAAACACCAGCGCGGTGATCGGTGTCGGCTCCATCGGCCTGGCCGCTGCCAGCGCTGCCTGGGTCATCGCTGCCTTTCTCGGCAACCCGCCGGCCGGCGGCGCCTACAGCCTGACCCTGTGGCAGTGGATGAGCGTCGAAGGCCTGGCGCCGAGCTTCACCCTGCACCTGGATGGTCTGTCGGCCACCATGCTCGGCGTAGTCACCGGCGTGGGTTTTCTGATCCACCTGTTCGCCAGTTGGTACATGCGCGGCGAGGAAGGCTACTCGCGCTTCTTCGCCTACACCAACCTGTTCATCTTCAGCATGTTGCTGCTGGTACTCGGCGACAACCTGCTGGTGCTGTTCTTCGGCTGGGAAGGCGTGGGCCTATGCTCCTACCTGCTGATCGGCTTCTACTACAAGCACGTGCCCAACGGTAACGCAGCTCTCAAGGCCTTCATCGTCACCCGCGTCGGCGACGTGTTCCTGATGATCGGCATGTTCATCCTGTTCCTCAACCTCGGCACCCTGAACATTCAGGAGCTGATGGTACGGGCACCGCAGCAGTACGTGGCCGGCGACGCCTGGCTGTGGGTCGCGACGCTGATGCTGCTCGGCGGCGCGGTCGGTAAATCCGCCCAGTTGCCACTGCAGACCTGGCTGGCCGACGCCATGGCTGGCCCGACCCCGGTGTCGGCGCTGATCCACGCGGCCACCATGGTCACCGCCGGCGTCTACCTGATCGCCCGTACCCACGGCCTGTTCCTGCTGACCCCGGAGATTCTCGAACTGGTCGGCGTCGTCGGCGGCGTGACCCTGGTGCTGGCCGGCTTTGCCGCGCTGGTGCAGACCGACATCAAGCGCATCCTCGCCTACTCCACCATGAGCCAGATCGGCTACATGTTCCTCGCCCTGGGCGTCGGCGCCTGGGACGCGGCGATCTTCCACCTGATGACCCACGCCTTCTTCAAGGCCCTGCTGTTCCTCGCCTCCGGCGCGGTGATCAATGCCTGCCACCACGAGCAGAACATCTTCAAGATGGGCGGCCTGTGGAAGAAGCTGCCGCTGGCCTACGCCAGCTTCGTCGTCGGTGGTTCCGCACTGGCCGCCCTGCCGCTGCTGACCGCCGGTTTCTACTCCAAGGACGAGATCCTCTGGGAAGCCTTCGCCAGCGGTCATAGCGAGCTGCTCTATGCAGGCCTGGTCGGTGCCTTCCTGACCTCGATCTACACCTTCCGCCTGATCTTCATCGCCTTCCACGGCGAGCAGAATACCGAGGCGCACGCCGGCCATGGCATCGCCCACAACTTGCCGCTGATGGTGCTGATCGTGCTGTCCACCTTCATCGGCGCCTGGATCACTCCGCCGCTGGCCGGCGTGCTGCCGGAAAGCGTCGGCCATGCCGGGGGCGAGGCCAAGCACAGCCTGGAACTGCTCTCGGGGCTGATCGCGGTGAGCGGCATCCTCATCGCCGCCCTGCTCTTCCTCGGCCAACGCCGCGTCGTCTCCGCCGTGGCGCAGAGCGCACCGGGTCGCCTGCTGAGCGCGCTGTGGTTCGCCGCCTGGGGCTTCGACTGGCTCTACGACAAGCTGTTCGTGCGCCCTTACCTGCTGCTCTGCCACCTGCTGCGCCGCGACCCCATCGACCGCGGCATCGGCCTGGTTCCGCTGCTCGCGCGCGGTGGCAACGCCGCACTGGTGCGCAGCGAAACCGGCCAGGTGCGCTGGTACGCCGCCTCCATCGTCGGTGGCGCCGTGCTGGTGTTCGCCGTCATCCTCTTTCTGAGTTAAGGAAAACAGCCTGATGATTCTGCCCTGGCTAATCCTGATTCCCTTCATCGGCGGCTTGCTGTGCTGGCAAGGCGAGCGCTTCGGCCACGCCCTGCCGCGCTGGATCGCCCTGATCACCATGGGTCTGCTGTTCGTCCTGAGCCTGTGGCTGTGGGTCAGCGGTGACTTCACCCTGGCCCCAGCCCCGGACGGCGGCCCGCGCTGGGCCCACGAGTTCGTCATCGACTGGATCCCGCGTCTGGGCATCACCATTCACCTGGCGATGGATGGCCTGTCGGTGCTGATGGTGGTACTCACCGGCCTGCTCGGTGTGCTGTCGGTGCTCTGCTCGTGGAACGAAATCCAGCACCGCGTCGGCTTCTTCCACCTCAACCTGATGTGGATTCTCGGCGGCGTGGTTGGCGTGTTCCTCGCCGTCGACCTGTTCCTGTTCTTCTTCTTCTGGGAAATGATGCTGGTGCCGATGTACTTCCTCATCGCGCTCTGGGGTCATAGCGGCAGTGACGGTCGCACGCGCATCACCGCCGCCACCAAGTTCTTCATCTTCACCCAGGCCAGCGGCCTGATCATGCTGGTGTCGATCCTGGCCCTGGTGTTCGTGCACTTCAACCAGACCGGCGTGCTCAGCTTCAACTACGCCGACCTGCTGAAGACCGAGCTGGCGCCGGGCACCGAATACCTGTTGATGCTGGGTTTCTTCGTCGCCTTCGCGGTGAAGTTCCCGGTGGTGCCGGTGCACTCCTGGCTGCCGGACGCCCACGCCCAGGCGCCAACCGCCGGTTCGGTGGACCTGGCCGGTATTCTGCTGAAAACCGCCGCCTACGGTCTGCTGCGTTTCGCCCTGCCGCTGTTCCCCAATGCCTCGGCGGAGTTCGCGCCGATTGCCCAGTGGCTCGGTGTGTTCGCCATCGTCTACGGCGCGCTGTTGTCCTTCGCGCAGACCGATATCAAGCGCCTGGTGGCCTACTCCAGCGTCTCGCACATGGGCTTCGTGCTGATCGCCATCTACTCCGGCAGCCAGATCGCCCTGCAGGGCGCGGTGGTGCAGATGGTCGCCCACGGCCTGTCCGCCGCGGCGCTGTTCATCCTCTGCGGCCAGCTTTACGAGCGCCTGCACACCCGCGACCTGAGCCAGATGGGGGGGATCTGGGCGCGCATGCCCTGGCTGCCGGCCATCAGCCTGTTCTTCGCCGCCGCCGCCCTGGGCCTGCCGGGCACCGGCAACTTCGTCGGCGAGTTCCTCATCCTGATCGGCAGCTTCCCCGCTGCGCCCTGGGTCGTGGTGTTGGCCGCCAGCGGCCTGGTGCTCGGCTCGGTGTACGCCCTGGCGATGATCCACCGTGCCTACTTCGGCCCGGTGAAACAGGACACGCCGCTGCCCGGCCTGAAGGCTCGCGAACTGGCCATGGTGCTAGGCCTTGGCGTGCTGCTGATTGTGCTTGGCGTTTACCCGCAACCGGTGCTCGACACCTCCGCTGCCAGCATGCATGGCGTGCAGCAGTGGATGGCTGGCGCCCTCGATCAACTCGCCTCGGGCCGGTAAGGGTAAGGATTAGAGACTCATGGAACATCACGCTGTCGACTTCACCCTGCAACACCTGATCGCCCTGCTGCCGCTGCTGGTGACCAGCCTCACCGTGGTGGTGGTGATGCTGGCCATCGCCGCCAAGCGCAATCACACGGTCACCTTCTTCCTCTCGGTGGTGGGCCTGAACCTGGCGCTGCTGTCGCTGATTCCGGCATTGGAGGTGGCGCCGCTGTCGGTCACTCCGCTGCTGCTGATCGACAACTTCGCCTATTACTACATGGCCCTGGTGCTGGCCGCCAGCCTGGCCTGCATCACGCTGATCCATGCCTATCTGGGCGGTGATTCGGGCAAGGGCTATCCGGGCAACCGCGAGGAGCTGTATCTGCTGGTGCTGCTGTCCGCCGCTGGCGGTCTGGTATTGGTCAGCGCGCAACACCTGGCCAGCCTGTTCATCGGCCTGGAACTGCTGTCGGTGCCCACCTACGGCATGATCGCCTACGCCTTCTTCAACAAGCGCTCGCTGGAAGCCGGCATCAAGTACATGGTGCTGTCGGCCGCAGGCTCAGCCTTCTTGCTGTTCGGCATGGCGCTGCTATATGCCGAGTCCGGCAACCTGGCGTTCGCCGATATCGGTATCAGCCTGATGCGTGAAAGCAGCCAACTGGTGCAGATCGGCATCGGCATGATGCTGATTGGCCTGGCCTTCAAGCTGTCGCTGGTACCCTTCCACCTGTGGACGCCGGACGTCTACGAAGGCGCCCCGGCGCCGGTGGCGGCGTTCCTGGCCACGGCCAGCAAGGTGGCGGTGTTCGCCGTGCTGCTGCGCCTGTACCAGATTTCGCCGGCCATGAGCGGTGGCTGGCTGAACGAGCTGCTGACCCTGATTGCCATTGCCTCGATCCTGTTCGGCAACCTGCTGGCCCTGCTGCAGAACAACCTCAAGCGTCTGCTCGGTTACTCCTCCATCGCCCACTTCGGCTACCTGCTGGTGGCCCTGGTCGCCAGCAAGGGCCTGGCCGTGGAAGCCGTCGGCGTGTACCTGGCCACCTACGTGCTGACCAGCCTCGGCGCCTTCGGTGTGATCACCCTGATGTCCACCCCCTACAGCGGCCGCGATGCCGATGCGCTGTACGAGTACCGCGGCCTGTTCTGGCGGCGTCCGTACCTGACCGCCGTGCTCACGGTGATGATGCTGTCGCTGGCCGGTATTCCGCTGACGGCCGGTTTCATCGGCAAGTTCTACGTGATCGCTGCCGGCGTCGAGGCGCACCTCTGGTGGCTGCTCGGCGCCATGGTGCTGGGTAGCGCCATCGGCGTGTTCTATTACCTGCGGGTGATGGTCACCCTGTTCATGCGCGAACCCAACCTGCATCGCCACGATGCGCCCTTCGACTGGGGCCAGCGCGCCGGCGGCATCATGCTGCTGGTGGTCGCCCTGCTCGCCTTCTTCCTCGGCGTGTACCCGCAGCCGTTGTTGGAGTTGGTGCAGCACGCCGGGTTGGTTGCATTGGCGCAGTAAACGAAGCCCCGCAAACGAAGAGCCCCCGCAGATGCGGGGGCTTTCTTTTAAGGGTCGCGGCTAAAGCCCCTCCCACACAGGATCGTAGTGACTTGTGGGAGGGGCTTTAGCCGCGATAGTCAGCCCATCCCTGGGTTTCGCTGCGCTCTACCCAGGCTACGCAAACACGGCCTCAATCAATGCCCGCCCAGGTAAGCGTTGCGTACCTCTTCGTTGCCCAGCAGTTCAGCGCCGGTACCGGTCAGGCGAATTTCGCCCGTAACCATCACGTAAGCACGATCCGACAGTTTCAGCGCGTGGTTGGCGTTCTGCTCCACCAGGAAGATGGTCATGCCGCTCTGCGCCAGCTCGCGGAGGGTGGCGAAGATCTGCTTTACCACGATGGGCGCCAGACCCAGCGACGGCTCGTCGAGCAGTAGCAGCTTGGGCCTGCTCATCAGCGCGCGGGCGATGGCCAGCATCTGCTGCTCGCCGCCGGACATGGTCATGGCGCGCTGGTTGCGTCGCTCCTTGAGCCGCGGGAACAGCTCGAACATGCGCTGGATGTCCTCATCGGCATGGGCGGTGCCGATGGGGATGGTGCCCATCAGCAGGTTCTCCTCCACGCTCATGTCGGGGAACACCCGGCGCCCTTCCGGTGACTGGGCGATGCCGTTGGCAGCGACGAAGTGCGCCGACTTGTGGGTGATATCCGTGCCTTGGTAGAAAATCTGCCCTCCGCTGACACGCGGTTGGCCGAAGATCGACATCAGCAGGGTGGACTTGCCGGCACCGTTGGCGCCGATCAGACTCACCGTCTCGCCCGGGTTGATATGCAGGCTGACGGATTTCAGCGCCTGAATCGGCCCGTAGTGCACATCGACATCCTGAAACTGCAGTAACGGCGCACTCATGCCTCATCCTCTTCATCCGCGCCGAGGTAGGCGGCGATCACATTGGGGTCATTCTTGATCTGCTCCGGCGTGCCCTGAGCAATCACGTTGCCGTATTCGAGCACGACGATATGGTCGGAAATGTCCATGACCATGCCCATGTCGTGCTCGATCAGCAGCACGGTGATCTGATGCTCGTCGCGCAGACGGCGGATGATCCGGCTCAGTGCCTGAGTCTCCGCCGGATTGAGGCCGGCGGCCGGCTCGTCGAGACAGATCAGCTCGGGCTGGGTGCACATGGCACGGGCGAT
This sequence comes from Pseudomonas sp. NCHU5216, assembly GCF_052156495.1. Taxonomy (NCBI): domain Bacteria; kingdom Pseudomonadati; phylum Pseudomonadota; class Gammaproteobacteria; order Pseudomonadales; family Pseudomonadaceae; genus Pseudomonas; species Pseudomonas sp. NCHU5216. The sequence goes on from NZ_JBQLIX010000011.1 coordinate 118,599, forward strand.
CTCCAACCGGCGCTGCTGGCCGTAGGACAGCTCGCCGGCCAGGCGGTTGGCGCAGTCGACCAGATCGACCACCTCCAGCCAGTAGAAGGCATGGTCGAGCAGCTTCGACTCGCGTCGGCGAAAACCCGGTGTGTTGAGGATGCCGGCCAGCAGATTGCGATTTGCGCTCATGTGCTGCGCTACCAGCAGGTTCTCCACCACCGACATTTCCTTGAACAGGCGGATGTTCTGGAAAGTGCGCGCCAATCCTGCGCGGTTGACCAGATGGGTGCCGCCGAACAACTTGTACCAGAGCCGCGAGGCGAAGCTGCCAGGCTGGACGAAGTCGCTGGGCTGGAACGGCTCACCGAGCACCTGGATGACGTTGGTGGTGGTGCCTTGGGCGTTGAGTGCGATGCTGCCACCGGTGGCCGAATAGAAGCCGGTCAGGCAGTTGAACACCGTGGTCTTGCCCGCTCCGTTGGGGCCGATCAGCGCCGAGATGGAGTGGCGCTCGATGCTGAAGTTGAAGTCGTTGAGCGCCTTGATGCCGCCGAAGTGCATCATCAGGCTGTCGACAGCGAGGATACGTTCGCCCTGTTTCATGGTGCCACTCCCTTGCGAATCGCGTAGCCGGTGCGACTGATGCGCACCAGCCCGCGCGGCCGCCAGATCATCATCAGCACCATCAGCACGCCGAACACCAGCATGCGGACATCGCCAAACTCGCGCAGCAGCTCGAACAGCAGGGTCATGGCGAAGGCCGAGATCACCACGCCGAGAGTCGAGCCCAGGCCGCCGAGCACGACGATGGCCAGCACCAGAATCGATTCGAGGAAGTTGAACGACGCCGGGTTGATGAAGCCCTGATAGGTGGCGAAGAACACCCCGGCGATACCAGCGGTGGACGCACCGATCATGAAGGCCGAAAGCTTGACCATGACGTGGTTGAGCCCCATCGCGCGGCAGGCGATCTCGTCTTCACGCAGCGCCTCCCAGGCTCTGCCGATGGGCATGCGGGTCAGCCGGTGCTTGATGTAGAGCACCGCCAGCACCACCACGAACAGCACGCTGTAGACCACGATCATCGACATGCTCGGGTTGTAAGCGATGCCCAGCAGCTCGTGCAGCGGCGTGCCGCCATCCTTGGCGCGGCGACCGAATTCGATACCGAAGAAGGTGATCCCCGGTGCGGACACACCGTTGGGGCCGTTGGTGAATTCCATCCAGTTGTTCAGCACCAGACGGATGATCTCGCCGAAGCCGAGGGTGACGATGGCCAGGTAATCGCCGTGCATGCGCAGTACCGGAAAGCCCAGTATCGCCCCGGCGACGGCCGCCATCACCGCCGCAATCGGCAACATGCTCCAGAAGCCCAGATCCAGATACTGATAGCCCAGCGCCAGACCATAGGCACCGATGGCGTAGAAGCCGACGTAACCCAGGTCGAGCAGCCCGGCCAGGCCGACCACTATGTTCAGACCCAGGCCCAGCAACACATAGATCAGGCACAGGATGATCACCGTCAGCCAGTACTTGCTGGCCAGGAACGGAAAGGCAATCGCCAGCAGGATGATCAGAGGAATGATGAAGCGCAGGCTGGACTTGTGATCCGCCGGCAGCACATGCACGCCACCTTCGCTGCGGCGCAGCGCGGCGAACCACTTGCGCCCGCTGGCCGTCTGGCCTAGAGCGCTGAGCAGACAGCGTCCGGCCATGACGATGGCCACCAGCAGCGCTACACGCTGCGGCTGCAGATTGAAGTCGTAACCGTCGAGCACGATGCCGACGATGGGGCCGAACACGATGAGTGCAAGCAAACCGGCCAGCGCGGTGTCACGCAGCACCGCCTTGAAGTCGAATGTCTCTGTCATGCCGTTACACCTTGGTCACTTGCGGTTTGCCGAGCAGCCCCTCGGGGCGGAAGATCAGCACCAGAACCAGCAGCGAAAAGCTGAACACGTCCTTGTAGTCGGAGTTGACCACCCCCGCGAATTGCGCTTCGGCCACGCCGAGAATCAGCCCACCGAGCATTGCCCCAGGCAGTGAGCCGATACCACCGAGCACCGCAGCGGTGAATGCCTTGATACCGATGATGAAGCCGGCATAGAAGTCGAAAGTGCCGTAGTTCATGGTGATCAGCACACCGGCCAGCGCCGCCATCGAGGCACCGATGACGAACACGTAGGAAATCACCCGGTCGGTATCGATGCCGAGAATCGAGGCCATCTTGCGATCCTGCTGGGTCGCCCGGCACATGCGCCCGAGCCTAGTGTGCTGGATCACGTAATGCAGGATCGCCATGCCGATCAGCGAGGCGACGATGATGAACAGCTTGGTGTAGGTGAGTTGCACATAGCCTTCGCCGACGTGGAACTTGATCACCCCATCGAGCAGCGTGGGCACGCCCTGCTGCCGCGCGCCCTGACTGAGCTGAACGAAGTTCTGCAGGATCAGCGACATGCCGATGGCGCTGATCAGCGGCGCCAGGCGCGTCGAATTGCGCAGCGGCTTGTAGGCGATGCGCTCGATGGTCCAACCGTAAACGCCGGTCACCACCAGGCTGAAGGCCAGGGTGCCAAGAATCAGAAAGGGGAACGACTCGACCCCGAAGAAGGCCAGTACCGCCAGGCCGATGGCGGCCAGATAGGCACTGATCATGTATACGTCGCCGTGGGCGAAGTTGATCATGCCGATGATGCCGTAGACCATGGTGTAGCCAATGGCGATCAGGCCATAGACCGACCCCAGGGTCACACCATTGATCAATTGCTGCAGAAAGATGCCGTCCATGAAGAAGCTCTCACAGGCAGAGAAGACAGGCATCGGCGCGCGATGCCGGAGAGAGAGCGCACGACGGCCAGGACGGCCGCCGCGCGCGGGCGGAATCAGGGCAGTTGGTGGTACTTGCCCTGGTCGTCCCACTCGTACATCACGTAGTCGGAGACCTGCAGATCGCCCTTATCGGTGAAGGCCTTCTTGCCCATCACGGTGTCCACGCTGTGGCCCTTCAGCCATTCGCTGGCCTTGGCTCCGTCGGTGCTGCCAATGGCGTTGAAGGCGGCCGCCAGAGTCTGCAGCGAGGCATAGGAGTACAGGGTGTAACCCTCCGGCTCGAAGCCGTTGGCGCGGAATTTCTCGATCACCGCCTTGCCTTCAGGGATCTGCCGCGGGTCGGCGCCGAAGGTCATCAGCACGCCCTTGGTGTATTGTGGGCCGCCGGCGGTAGTGACCAGTTCGTCGGTCACCACGCAGTCGCCGGAAACGAAGGTGGCGTTGACGCCTTGCTCACGCATCTGCCGCACCAGCGGCCCGGCCTCCGGATGACAGCCGCCGAAATAGACGACATCGGCATCGGCCGCGCGAATCTTGGTCACCAGTGCGTTGAAGTCCTTCTCGCCACGGGTCAGGCCCTCGTACAGCACCGGCTCGATGCCGCGTTTGGCCAGTTGCGCCTTGGTCGCATCGGCCAGGCCCTGACCATAGGTGTCCTTGTCGTGGATCACCGCGACCTTCTTCGCCTTGAGCTTGTCGACCAGGTAATCGCCCGCGACGATGCCCTGCTGATCGTCACGCCCACACATGCGGAACATGCCGGTCAGGCCGCGTTCGGTGATCTGCGGGTTGGTCGAGCCGGGCGTGATGGCGATGATGCCGGCCTCGTCATACACCTCGGACGCCGGCATGGTCGAGGACGAGCAGAAGTGACCGATCACCCCGACCGCCTTGTCCGAATCCACCAAGCGGTTGGCCACGGAAACCGCCTGCTTCGGCTCACAGGCATCGTCGGCCTTGATCAGCTTGATCATCTCGCCATTGATGCCGCCGGCAGCGTTGATGTCCTCGGCGGCCTGGGTCGCCCCACGCCAATACTGCTCGCCATAGGAGGCATTGGCACCCGTATGCGGGCCGGCCACGCCGATCACGACATCGGCCAGCGCCAGGGAAGATGAGCCCATCGCGGCGCTAACCGCTAAGGCCAGAAAACCTTTTCTGCAAATCTTCTGCGACATGGAGTGCTCCTGAGTGTAGGTTTTGGCAAGCACTGACAGAGCAAGGCTTATGCCACTGAAAAAACCGACAGAAAGTAAGCAACTCCATGCTCTGCATGCAGCCGAACGGCCTGTCATCGGACACCCCGCGCCCTGCTGGCGCCCACCAGCGCTGGCCAGCACGCGCATTTTCAGCAATGGTATCGAGCCATATCGCAACAGGGCCCCAGCTTAGTGCGAGGGTTTCCCCATCCGCACCAACAGCCAGCATCACCCAGCGCGGCGCTCAGGATCTGTGGGACGGCTACAGGGTCGCCAATCGGGCCTCATCAACGAGCGCTGCACCAAGCTGGAATGCGCAGGCACCGCTCCTCATTACCCATTGCGCCGCTTACGGAAGCGCCCAGGGGCGACACCGAACATTTCCCGGAAACGCCGCTGAAAATGCGAAAGGGTGACGAAACCGCAAGCGACCGCGACCTCGAGCAAAGACTTGTTGGTGTACTGCAGCAATTGCCTCGCCCTTGAAAGGCGCAATTCCAGGTAATAACGCGGCGGGGTCGCTTTCATATGACGGCAGAACAGGCGCTCGAGATGACGACGCGAAATGCCTGAGTAACGCGCGATCTCATCGATTTCGATGGGGTCTTCTATGTTGCTGTGCATCAGCTCGAGCGCCGTCCTGAGCGGGTTCGGCAAGGTGGTATCGAGATCGATCGAGGCGACGGACACGTCATAGGTCTGGCCCATCCTGTCGCAGCTCAGCACCTCTTCGACCGAACCTATCAGGCCGGCATCCGCAGTCTTGCGCACGACCTCCAGCATCATGTTCAGTGAGCTGTTTGCTCCAGCACAGCTGATTCGCTTGCGATCGACCACATAGGAGTGAGTGGTCACCTTCACCCTGGGGAAGAGCTCGGCCATCATCACCCGCCCTTCGGGGTGAAAAGCGCACTCATGGCCATCCATCAATCCCGCTTCAGCGAGAAAGTAGGCGCCGTTCCACAGCCCGCCAAGCAGGGCACCGCCAGCGTCGGCCTGACGCAGCTTGGTTTTTAGCAAAGGGATGGTGTGCAGATGGGTTCGGAACCCACCGCACACCACGACCATGTACATGCCGCGCCCATTCAGATCAGCGAGCCGGCAGTCGACCGCGATGGAAATCCCCAGGTCGCTGACCACGACGTCCTGCTCCCCCACCACGAGCACCTGGTAAACAGGCGTGCCGTTCATGAGATTGGTGGTGACCAAGGCATCCACTGCGCCGGTGAATGCCATCATCGAGAAGTTTTCCAGCAACACGAAGGCCACTGGAAAAACAGCGGCGGGCCTTGCGTCACCTGGCTTGGGCTCCAGGTGCATACGATTCTTGTCTTTCAGAACACTCTCGAACGATGTTTTCACTGAGCTGAGGACTCCTGGCGAAGGTAATAGACCTTAGCCTGTGCACGAGGCCAGCGACTAACGCCGCGCGACCACGAACAAGCGTGGAAACGGCAGCAATACCCGGCCATCGCCCTGCTGCGCATAGGCCTCGGCGATCGCTGCCTGGTAGCGCGCCAGGAATGCAGCCTGCTGCCCGGCATCCAGCGGATGCAGGAACGACAACAGCGCTGTGGACTTGAACCACTCCACCACCGCTGCTGCATCCTCCAATACATGAAAGTAGGTGGTGCGCCAGATATCCAGCTCGCTGGCATGAGGGCCGAGGATGTCGTAATAGGTCTGCGCGCTATGCCGCTCGGCATGGCGCACCTCGCCGATGCGCGCCGCCCATGGGCCATCTGCCGCCACTTCGCGGGCCAGACGGTGCGCCGGCTCATTCAGGTTGTCCGGCGTCTGGATCGCCAGCCAACCACCAGGCGAGAGTTGCGCCAACAGACGCGGATAGAGTTGCGCGTGATTCGGCAGCCATTGCAGCGAGGCATTGGCCAGGATCAGTTGCGGCGCAACCTCGGCCTGCCAATGCTGGATATCCGCCAACTGGAAGTTCACCTGCGGCAGCCGCTCACGCGCCGCGCGCAACATGTCCTCGCTACTGTCGATACCCACCACCTGCGCCGCTGGCGCGTGGGCCTGCAATACGGCGGTGGAATTGCCGGGGCCACAACCCAGATCCACGGCCCGTTCGATGCCCTGCTGCGGCACCGCCGCCAGCAGGTCGTGTACCGGGCGGGTGCGCTGACGCTCGAACAGAGAATATTGCTGAGCAGACCAGGCCATTGTCAGACTCCTTCATTTCACTCGCAGCGGCAGGATACAGGGCTCACCGGCAGTTTTCCGCTTCCCGTCACGCCATCACTGGCGGAAAGCCGCCATGCTGCGTGAACTGGGTCACAGCCCTTTTACGCAAGCCAGCACCCTGGCGGAAAATCGCCACAATGGCATAAGCCTTGCGACTGGACGGCACGCCCGTTGCCCAACACTACACTGCCTTGAACATCGCAACGGGCCCGAGCGACCAACACAGAGCGCCACCCACGAGCGTTCACACCACCGACAAGAAGAAAAGGAAGCAGTATGTTCGACACCCTCCGAGCCCTGGTTACCGGTGCCTTGGCGCTGGCCGCCCTCAGTTGCCAGGTGGCGCTGGCCGATGAACCTATCCTGATCAAGTTCTCTCACGTGGTTGCCGACAGCACCCCCAAGGGCCAGGGCGCATTGCTGTTCAAGCAACTGGTGGAACAGCGCCTGGGAGACAAGGTAAAGGTCGAGGTTTACCCCAACTCCAGCCTTTACGGCGATGCCAACGAGCTGGAGGCACTGAGCAAGAACGAGGTGCAGCTGTTGGCCCCTTCCCTGGCCAAGTTCGAGCAGTACACCAAACAACTGCAGGTATTCGACCTGCCCTTCCTGTTCGATGACCTGGAGGCGGTCAACCGCTTCCAGAAGCGCGCCAAGGGCCGCCAGTTGCTGCGCTCGATGGAAGATCACGACATCGTCGGCCTGGCCTACTGGCACAACGGCATGAAGCAGTTGTCTGCCACCCGCGCACTGCATGTTCCCGCCGACGCCAAGGGCCTGAGCTTCCGCATCCAGCCCTCGGTGGTACTGGAGGCGCAATTCGCGCAAATTGGCGCAAAGAGTCAGAAACTGCCCTTTTCCGAAGTGTTCGACGCCCTCAAGAGCGGCCAGGTACAGGGGGCCGAGAACCCCTGGTCGAACATCTACAGCAAGAAACTGCATGAAGTGCAGCCTTTCATCAGCGAGACCAACCACGGCGTGCTGGACTACATGCTGGTGAGCAACTCACGCTTCTGGTACAGCATTCCGCACCATATCCGCACCGAGCTGGAAGCCATCATCGACGAAGTCACCTATGCGGTGAACAAGCAGGCCGAGGCCGACAACCTGGCCGACCGCCAGCGCATCATCGACTCCGGCCGCAGCCAGGTCATCAGCCTCACCCCTGAACAACGCCAGGCCTGGCGCGACGCCATGCGCCCGGTGTGGGCGCAGTTCGAGGAGCAGATCGGCAAGGACGTGATCAAGGCGGCGCAGACGGTCAACCGCAAGCATCGCGACTGAACCATCCCGACGCGTGGCGGGAAATCGCCACGCGTGCCTGTTACTCGGACGCCTGCTCGCCCTGCCAGCCGCCCCCCAATGCCGCGATCAGTTGCACGCTGGCCAGCAGGCGATTGCCCAGCAGGGTCAGGTTGGAGCGCTCGTTGTTCAGCGCCGTGGCCTGCACGTTGACCACGGCGTTGTAGTCGACGGTGCCGGCGCGGTACTGGTTCTCGATCAGGCGTAGCGACTCGCGCGCGGCATCCAGCGCTTCCTGCTGTACGCCGCTTTCCTGCTCCAGCACGCGCAACTGCACCAAGTAATCCTCCACTTCACGAAAGCTGTCCAGCACGGCCTGGCGGTACTGCGCCACGGTCTGGTCGTACACCGCCTGGGTGCGTTGCAGTTCGGCGCTGCGTGCGCCGCCATCGAACAGGGTCAGGGCCAGTTGCGGGCCCAGCGACCAGAAACGGTTGGGCACCTCGATCCAGTCGGCGAAGCTGCTGCCACGATAGCCACCGCTGGCGCTGATGCTCAGATCCGGGAACCAGGCGGCTTCGGCCACGCCGATGCGGGCGTTGGCAGCCATCACCCGGCGTTCGGCGGCAGCGACGTCCGGGCGCCGTTCGAGCAATTGCGAAGGCAGTGCCACCGGCACCGCCGGCAGGGTCGGCACGCTCGCCCGTGGCGCGATGCTCAGTTCCGCAGGGCTGACACCCACCAACACGGCGATGGCGTGTTCGAGTTGGGCGCGTTGCCAGTTCAGATCGATGGCCTGGGCCTGGGTGCTCTTGAGCTGCGTGGTGGCCTGGGACACGTCAGACCTGGGCACGATGCCGGCGCCGTACTGGTTCTCGGTCAGGCGCAGCGAGCGTGCATAGGCTGCCACCGTGGCATCGAGCAGGCGCTTCTGCTCATCGAGCACGCGCAATTGCAGGTAGTTCTGCACCAGTTCGCTCTGCAAGCTCAGGCGTACGGCGGCCAGGTCCGCCGCGCTGGCGGCGTAGTCGGCCTGGCTGGCCTCCAGATTACGCCGCAGCTTGCCCCACAGATCCAGCTCCCAGGCGGCGCTCAGGCTCAGGTCGTAGCTCTTGGACACGCTCGAGCCACTGACGGCCGATGAGCCAGCGAAGCGCGAATCGCTGCCCCCGCCCTGCCCGCTGCGCGTTACCCCGGCACTGCCGGACAGCGTCGGCACGAAGCTGGCGCGAGTACTGCGCACCAGAGCCCGGGCCTGCCGGTACTGCGCCTCGGCGGCCGCCAGGTTCTGATTGGACACCTGCAGGCGCTCGACCAGGGCATCGAGTTCGGCATCGCCATATAGCTGCCACCAGGCGCCCCGTTCCAGGGCATCGGCGGGGCTGGCCGTCTTCCAGCCGTCGACCTGTTTGAACTGCGCCGGCACGGCCAGCTCGGGGCGCTGATAGTCCGGCCCCAAAGCGCAGCCGGCCAGTACGCCGAACAGCATGAACAAAACGCAGGAGCGAGCTCTGCTCGCGAACGGGGTGGAGTTAAAAGCTTCGCGAGCAGAGCTCGCTCCTACAGATGCGGAGGGTTTCATAGCGGATTTTCCAGCGAAGCATCGCTGCGCACGCCACGCCAACGATTGACGCGGTGCCGCAAGCGGTCGAAATAGAGGTACACCACCGGGGTGGTGTAGAGCGTCAGCAGTTGGCTGAGCAGCAGCCCGCCAACGATGGTCACGCCCAGCGGTTGGCGCATTTCCGCACCCGCGGCATTGCCCAGCACCAACGGCAGAGCACCGAGGATGGCGGCCAGGGTGGTCATCAGAATCGGTCTAAAACGCAGCAGGCAGGCCTGGCGGATAGACTCCTGAGGACTCAGATGCTGGCCGCGCTCCAGTTGCAGCGCCAGGTCGACCATCATGATGGCGTTCTTCTTGACGATGCCGATGAGCAGGAACAGGCCCAGCAGCGAGATCAGGCTGAACTCCATGCCCACCAGCTGCAACGCCAGCAAGGCACCGACACCGGCCGAAGGCAGCGTGGAGAGGATGGTCAGCGGGTGCACGTAGCTCTCGTAGAGCACGCCGAGGACGATATACACCACCACCAGCGCCAACAGGATCATCAGCGGCTGGTTGCCCTGCATCTGCTGGAAGGCCGCGCCGGTGCCACCCATCATGCCCTGCACCTCGGTGGGCAGCTTGACCCGCGCCACGGCCCGCTCGATGGCTTCGGTGGCCTGCTCCAGGCTCACCCCCTCGGCCAGGGAGAAGCCAATGCTCTCGGCGGCGAACTGGCCCTGGTGCTGCACCCGATCCTCTTCCAGGCTCAGCTCCCAGCGGGCGAAGGTGGACAGCGGCACGCGCGCGCCGTCGGCGGTGATCACCCGGATCTGCCCCAGGGATTCCGGGTACTGGGCATACTGCGGGTCGATCTCCATGACCACGCTGTACTGGTTCAGCGCCTCGTAGATGGTCGAAACCTGGCGCTGGCTGAAGGCATTGTTGAGCACTGCGGTGATCATGCTCATGTCCACGCCGAGGCGGCTGGCCGTTTCGCGATCCACCACCAGGCGGATCTGCTGCGCCCCTTCATTCTCCTTGGCGTCGATATCGGTGATTTCGGGCAAGGCGCGCAGGGCATCACGCACCTTCGGCAGCCACTGGCGCAGGGCGTCGAGGTCATCGGACAGCAACAGGTATTCGGTATCCGAGCTGCGCCCCTCGCGGCCACCGAACTGCAGATCCTGATCGGGCATGAGGAACATGCGCCCGCCCGGCACCTTGGGCACCTCGTGGCGCAGACGGTTGATCACCGCCTGCGCCGACAGCTTGCGCTCTTCGATGGGTTTGAGGCGCACGATCATGAAGGCGTTGTTGATGCCGCTGGCACCACCGATGAAGCCGGCCACGCTGTGTACCGCAGGGTCGGCCAGCAGCGCCTTGCGAAAGGCCTCCATCTTCGGCTGCATGACCTGGAACGACAGACCGTCGTCACCGCGAATGAAGCCGATCAACTGGCCGGTGTCCTGCTGTGGCATGAAGGTCTTGGGCACGCTGACGAACAGATAGAGGTTCAGCGCGATGGTCGCCAGCAGGCTCAGCAGCGTCAGCAGAGAATGGCGCAAGGCCCAGTCCAGGCTTCGCCCGTAGACGCCCAGCACGCGCGCCTGCAAGCGCTCGCCCCACTGCTGCAGGCGCCCACCTGGTTGCTGCTCCTCAGCCTTGAGCCAGCGCGCGCAGAGCATCGGTGTCAGAGTCAGCGACACCAGCAGGGAAATCACGATGGCCACCGCCAGGGTCAGCGAGAACTCGCGGAACAGCCGCTCGACGATGCCGCCCATGAACAGGATGGAGATGAACACCGCCACCAGCGACAGGTTCATCGATAGCAGGGTGAAGCCCACCTCGCGCGTGCCCTTGAAGGCGGCCTGCAGCGGTTTCTCGCCGTTGTGGATGTGCCGGGCGATGTTTTCCAGCACCACGATGGCATCGTCCACCACCAGGCCGGTGGCGATGATCAGCGCCATCAGCGACAGGTTGTTGAGGGAAAAGCCCAGCAGGTACATGGCGGCGAAGCTGCCGATCAGCGATACCGGCACCGCCAGCGCCGGAATCAACGCTGCCCGCCAGCGGCCGAGGAAGGCCAGCACCACCAGGATCACCAAGGCCACGGCGATCAGCAGGGTCTGCTCCGCCTCATGCAAGGTGGCGCGGATCACCGGCGAGCGATCCATCGCCACCTGCAGCTCGACGCTGGCCGGGATCACTTCGCGCAAGGCCGGCAGCGCGGCGCGGATGTCGTCGATGGTCTGCAGGATGTTCGCCCCGCTCTGCCGGTTGATCACCAGCAGCACCGACTCCTTGTCGTTGTAAAAGCCACTGTTGTAGCGATCCTCCACGCCGTCGGTGACGCTGGCCACGTCACCGAGGCGCACCGCAGCGCCGTCCTGGTAGCGAATGATCATCGGCAGGTAGTCGGCGGCGCTGGCTAGCTGGTCACTGGCCTGCACCTGCCAGCGCTGCTGGCCATCCTCTACCGCACCCTTGGGGCGCAACACGTTGCTGGCGGCGATGGCCTGGCGCACCTCGTCCAGGGCGATGCCGTAGTGATCGAGCAGGCGCGGCTCCAGGGACACGCGCACCGCCGGCAGCGAGCTGCCACCGACCTGCACCTCACCAACACCGCCGACCTGGGCCAGCTTCTGCGCCAGGATGGTCGACGCCACATCGTAGAGCTGGCCCTTGTCCAGGGTCTTGCTGGTCAGCGACAGCACCATGATCGGCGCTTGCGACGGGTTGATCTTGCGATAGCTGGGCATGGTACGCATGCCGCTGGGCAGTAGCTCGCGGGCAGCATTGATCGCCGCCTGCACCTCACGGGCAGCGGTGTTGATGTCCTTGTCCAGATCGAACTGCACCATGATCCGCGTATTGCCCTGGCTGCTGCGGCTGTTCATCTGGCTGATGCCGGAGATGGCGCCGAGCGAGCGTTCCAGCGGCGTGGCCACCGTAGCCGCCATGATCTGCGGGCTGGCCCCCGGCAGGTTGGCCTGCACGGTGATCACCGGGAAGTCCATGTTGGGCAATGGCGCCACCGGCAGCAGACCAAAGCTCACTCCACCCAGCAGCATGATCGCCAGGCTAAGCAACAGGGTTGCCACTGGGCGAAGGATAAAGGGGGCGGACAAGTTCATAGCGGCAAGCCACAAGCTTCAAGCTGCATGCGAGAAGCAGAAGCCTGGCAGCGGACTGCCTTCAACTTGCGGCTTGTCGCTTGCAGCTTGCCGCTCATACCCCCACCCCCGCCGCGCTGCGCCCCGTAGCCCGCCGCGACAGGCGATCGAAGTACAGATAGATCACCGGCGTGGTGAACAGCGTCAGCACCTGGCTGACCAGCAGCCCGCCGACCATCACCAGGCCCAGCGGCTGGCGCAGTTCGGCGCCGGAGCCAGAGGCCAGCATCAGCGGAATGGCGCCGAACAGCGCCGCCAGGGTGGTCATCAGGATCGGCCGGAAACGCAGCAATGCCGCCTGGTAGATCGCTGCCTCCGGAGTCATGCCCTGATGCCGCTCGGCCTCCAGGGCGAAGTCGATCATCATGATGGCGTTTTTCTTGACGATGCCGATGAGCAGGATGATGCCGATGATGGCGATCAGGCCCAGATCATTGCCGGTCAGCAGCAGCGCCAGCAAGGCACCGACGCCCGCCGAGGGCAGCGTGGAAAGAATGGTGATCGGGTGGATGTAGCTCTCGTAGAGCACGCCGAGCACGATGTACATGGTGACGATGGCCGCCAGGATCAGCAGCAGCGTCGACGACAGCGAAGCGCGGAAGGCCTCGGCAGCGCCCTGGAACTGGCTGTCGATGGCCGCCGGCAGGCCGATCTCCTGCTCGACCCGTTCGATCACCGCCACCGCCTCGCCCAACGACACCCCTGGCGCCAGGTTGAACGACAGGGTCACCGCCGGAAACTGGCCGATATGGTTGACCAGCAGGCTGGCCGGGCGCTGCTCGACACGGGCCAGCGAGGACAGCGGCACCTGCTCGCCGTCGCCCGTGGCGACATGAATCTGGCCCAGTGCCGCCGGGCCGATGCGCCCGCCGTCGCGGCTCTCCAGCACCACCCGATACTGGCTGGCCTGGGTGTAGATGGTGCTGATCTGGCGCTGGCCGAAGGCGTCGTACAAGGCGTCGTCGATGGCGCTGACCCTGATGCCCAGGCGCGCAGCGGCGTCACGGTCGATATGCAGATACACCTGCAGGCCACGGTTCTGCAGGTCGCTGGCCACATCGGTGAGCTGCGGCTGCCGACGCAGCGCCTCGACCAGGCGCGGCGTCCAGGTTTCCAGCAACTGACCATCGGGCGATTCCAGGCTGAACTGGAACTGGGTGCGGCTGATGCGATCCTCGATGGTCAGATCCTGCACCGGCTGCATGAACAGCTCGATGCCCGGCACCTTGGCCAACTCGGGACGCAGACGTTCGATCACCTCGCTGGCGGTGACGTCACGCTCGGCATGGGGCTTGAGGTTGATCAGCAGGCGGCCGGTATTGAGCGTCAGGTTGTTGCCATCGACGCCGATCGAGGACGACAGGCTGGCCACCGCCGGATCCTTCAGGATCACATCCGTCAGACGCTGCTGGCGTTCGCTCATGGCGGTGAAGGAAATCGACTGCGGCGCCTCGGAAATGCCCTGGATCACCCCGGTGTCCTGCACCGGGAAGAAGCCCTTGGGCACCGCCAGGTACAGCAGCACTGTCAGCCCCATGGTGGCTATGGCCACCAACAGGGTCAGCGGCTGGTGCCTGAGCACCCACTGCAGGCCCTGGCCGTAGCGCTCGATCATGCCGTCGATGAAACGCCCGGCTGCCTGGTGGAAACGCCCCTGCTCGCCGGCACGCTCGACCTTGAGCAGGCGCGCGCACATCATCGGCGTCAGGGTCAGCGACACCACCAGGGAAATCAGAATGGCCACCGCCAGGGTGATGGCGAACTCGCGGAACAGACGGCCCACCACGTCGGCCATGAACAGCAGCGGAATCAGCACGGCGATCAGCGACAGGGTCAGCGACACCAGGGTGAAGCCGATCTGCCTCGCGCCCTTGAGCGCGGCGTTCAGCGGCGACTCGCCCTCCTCCAGGTGGCGGGCGATGTTCTCCAGCATGACGATGGCATCGTCCACCACGAAGCCGGTGGCGATGGTCAGCGCCATCAGCGTCAGGTTGTTGATGGTGAAACCGGCCAGGTACATCACGGCGAAGGTGCCGATCAGCGACAGCGGCACCACCACCGAAGGAATCAGGGTGGCCGACAGCTTGCGCAGAAACAGGAAGGTCACCATCACCACCAGGGCGATGGCCAGCAGCAATTCGTGCTGCACGTCGCGCACGGCGGCGCGGATGGTCTGGGTGCGGTCGGTGAGTACCTTGACCTCGACGCTGGCCGGCAAGGTGCTGGTCAGTTGCGGCAGCAGCGTCTGGATGCGCTCGACCACGTCGATGACATTGGCCCCGGGCTGGCGCTGGACGTTGACCAGCACTGCCTGGTTGCGATCGGCCCAAGCCGCCAGGCGCTCGTTCTCGGCGCCGTCGATGATCTCGGCGACATCCTTCAGGCGCAGGGCCGCGCCGTCCTTGTAGGTCAGGATCAGTTCACGGTATTGCTCGACCGACTTGAGCTGGTCGTTGGCATCGAGCTGGGAAACCCGAGTCGGGCCGTCGAAATTGCCCTTGGGCTGGTTGACGTTGCTGCGAGTGATCAGGCTGCGCACGTCGGCCAGGCTCAGGCCATAAGCTGCCAGCGCCTCGGGGTTGACACGAATGCGCACGGCCGGGCGCTGGCCACCGGCCAGGGTGACCAGGCCGACGCCGCTGGTCTGCGCCAGTTTCTGCGCCAGGCGGGTATCCACCAGGTCGTTGACCTGCGGCAGCGGCAAGGACTTTGAGGTCACCGCCAGGGTCAGCACCGGGGTGTCGGCCGGGTTGACCTTGTTGTACACCGGCGGGGCCGGCAGATCCTCCGGCAGCAGATTGCTCGCGGCATTGATCGCCGCCTGCACCTCCTGCTCGGCCACCGCCAGGGAAATCTCCAGGTTGAAGCGCAAGGTGATCACCGAGGCGCCACCGGAGCTGCTCGAGGACATCTGCTTGAGCCCGGCCATCTGCCCGAACTGGCGTTCCAGCGGTGCGGTCACGGCACTGGTCATCACGTCCGGGCTGGCGCCTGGGTAGAGCGTCAGTACACGGATGGTGGGGTAATCCACCTCCGGCAACGCCGATACCGGCAGCAGGCGATAGGCAATCAGGCCGCCGAGGAAGATCGCCACCATCAGCAGCGTGGTGGCGACCGGCCGCAGGATGAACGGGCGGGAGATGTTCATGGCTCCTTCCGTGCCGCCCCTGCTCCGGGCGCGTCACGCGGCGGCACACTGGTTTCCGCCGGTACCGCTTCGACCACTTCCACCTGGGAGCCGTCACGCAGGCTGTCGGTGCCTTCGAGCACCACCTTTTCGCCAGGCTGCACGCCATTGCCCACCAGGCTGCGTTCGCCGGCGCTGGCGAGGATCTGCAGCGGACGCAGGCTGACCTTGTTGTCGCCATCGACCACGTAGACGAAGGTACCCTGACTGCCGAACTGCACTGCCGCCGAGGGCACGATGGTGACGCCCTGACGGTCATCCACGCGCAGGCGCACGTTGACGAACTGGTTGGGGAAGAGCATCTGCTCGGCGTTGTCGAAGCGTGCCTTGAGCTTCACCGTGCCGGTGGCGGTGTCGATCTGGTTGTCCAGGCTCTCCAGCACGCCTTCGGCCAGCTTGTGGCGCTCGCCGCGATCCCAGGCCTCCACCTTCAGAGTGGCGCCCTCACGGCGGCGCTGCAGCACCTGCGGCAGATCCTGCTCGGCAATGGTGAAGACCACGGCGATCGGATCGGTCTGAGTGATCACCACCAGCGGCGTGGTATCGCCACTGCTGACCAGATTGCCGACGTCCAGTTGGCGCAGGCCCAGGCGCCCGGCAATCGGCGCGCGAATCTGGGTGAAGTCGAGATCGAGCTTGGCCTTGGCTACATCCGCCTGGTTGCTCTGCAGCGTGCCGCGGTACTGGCCCACCAGCGCCTGCTGGGTATCCAGGGTCTGCTTGGCGATGCTGTCCTCGGCGTACAGGCCCTTGTAGCGCTGCAGATCCAGCTCGGCATTGCGCAGTTGCGCCTGGTTCTCCTGCAGCGTGCCTTGCGCCTGCTGCAGCGCCGCCCGATAGGGACGGGGGTCGATCACCGCCAGCAACTCACCGGCCTCGACCTTCTGCCCTTCCTCGAACAGCACCTTGACCAGCTCGCCGTCGACCCGCGAACGCACGTTCACCGTGTTGTAGGCCGTCACCGTGCCCAGGGCCTTGAGCTCGATGGCGAAATCCCCCCGCTGCACCTCGGCCAGGCGCACCGGCACCGGCCCCCGGTCACCGAAACGCCCCAGCCCCATCGTTGGCGCGGGCGTCTTGCTCGGCCAGAACCACCACAGCAGGAGCAGCGCGGCGAGCAGCAGCAGAGCGATCAGCCATTGGCGAGAGGATTTCGTGGAAGCCTGGGGGGTATTGGACATGGAGAGCGCGGGATCACTTCTATAGGAGCCGGAACGATAAGCACTGGGCGACGGCAAGCAAAGCCCATTTACCCGTTTTTTACCCTGCGCTTACGTAACCAACTGTTTGCACGTTCTGCTTGCGCAAATGAAAACGGCCTGCAAGGCAGGCCGTTTTCAGTGCACGGACGCCGCTTACTTGAGCACGGCCAGCGCAGCGCTGTAGTCCGGCTCGTTGGCGATCTCGCTCACCAGCTCGCTGTGCAGCACCTTGTCCTGCTCGTCCAGCACCACCACGGCACGCGCGGCCAGGCCGGTCAGCGGGCCGCTGGCGATGGCCACGCCGTAGTTCTTGAGGAAGTCGGCACCACGCAGGGTAGACAGGTTGATCACGTTTTCCAGACCTTCGGCGCCGCAGAAACGGGCCTGAGCGAACGGCAGATCGGCGGAGATGCACAGCACCAGGGTGTTGGCCAGTTGGCTGGCCTCGCCGTTGAACTTGCGCACGGAGGTTGCGCAGGTCGGGGTGTCGACGCTCGGGAAGATGTTCAGCACCTTGCGCTTGCCAGCCAGGCTGGCCAGGGTGACGTCGCTCAGATCGCCGCCGACCAGGCTGAACGCCGGAGCTTGCTGACCGACCTGCGGCAGTTGCCCCTCGACCTGCACCGGGTTGCCTTTGAGAGTGACTTGCGCCATGGGAACGTTCCTTTTTCAGTGGGTTTTGCGGGAAACCGGTCGCCCAAGCGTTTCGCTCGGGCTTTGTCAGTGGGGTGTCAGACTAGCGCATAACCAGGGCCGATACATCATCGGCCGTGCGGGCGGTCAGCGTGGTTTCAGGAAGATCCTTTGCATGGCATGAGGGATAATTGATTGATACCGGACTAGCAAGTTTGTGTGTTGGTTGTTCTTATGCCTGTTCCGAATTGCCGCGTTTTTGCTGATGTTTTTGGTTTCGCCCTCCCGGGCGAGTCACTTTTGGGGCAAAAGTAA